>JBEKSO010000161.1:0-8640 GCA_049516935.1 Thermoguttaceae bacterium | reverse complement strand
GCCTTCGCTGCCCAAAGAACTCACGTTAACGATGGAACCGGCTCAAACGGTCGGAGGAGTGATTCAAGACGAACATGGCAAACCCATCCAAGGCGTGGAAGTTAAACTGCGATGTGAGACTGATTCGGGAATACTTTTGGAGATGGAACCTTATTCGCACACCGATTCCGAAGGGCGATGGAAATATGATTATGCGCCGAAAAAACTCGGCAACATAAATATTGTGTTGCAGCATCCGGAGTTTATCGACCGGGGTTTTATCAGACCATCGGCATTGGAAATTGAGAAAATGGCGAATCGGTCTTCGCTGATGATAATGAAAAAGGGAATCGTTGTGACCGGTACCGTGACCGATCCGGACGGCAGACCGATAGCCAATGCATCGGTCGTCCAGGGAATGTCTCGATTCGGATCATTCCCGCCAATAATGCGCACGGATAAAGAAGGACATTATCGTTTGACATTAACTGATCCGGATCAGGAAATGGCCCCCCTGCCCATGACTAGGGGCGACGGCTTTGCGTACAACGCGAATGTTTTAACAGTGATTTCGCCCGGCTTTGCCCCTGATCTGCGCCAGATCGATGTCAAGGAAGGTATGCCGCCGGTTGATTTCCGCCTGGAAAAAGGCGGCGTAATCCGCATCAAGGCGGTCGACAAGGCCGGCAAGCCGGTTGAGGGCGCTAACATATCGCCCGATCATTGGCGCAATTGCAGAAATCTGATCGACGCGGGCATCGCGGGCAAGACCGACAAAGACGGGCTCTGGACCTGGACCTGGGCTCCCAAGGACGCCGTGGAAATGTCGATCAAAAAAACGGGCTATATGTCAATATTTAGTTACCCGCTTAAGCCGAAGGAAACCGAACAAGTCGTAAACTTATATCCTTCGCTGATTATTTCTGGACGTGTCATCGACGCCGAAACGAAGGAACCTGTCAAATATTTCCGTGTATTACGCGGCGGTAGTTTTAGTCCAACCAATGGAGATAAAACAAACATTTGGTTGCGCGTGGATTTTGTCGAGGGGATAAATGGACTATATAATATTGTCATTACGGAACCTGGGCTTCTTCTTCGCATCGAAGCCGACGGTTATAAGCCTGAAATCTCCCGGGAGTTCAAAGATGATGAAGGCGACGTAACTTGCGATTTTTCCTTGAATAAAGGCAAAGTCCTGAATGTTGCGGTGATATTGCCGGATGGAAAACCGGCCGCGGGCGCAAATGTTCAAATCGTTCCGACGCCCCCAGGCAAACAAGTCTTCGGACAGCCGTCCGTTAAAAACGGCCGGTTGTTGCCTTCGGGCTTCTATGAAGTTCTGAAGGTCAAAGCCGACGGGCAATTGCCGATCGAACAGCAGGACGGCGAATTTATGCTGATCGTTGTACACGATCAGGGCTATGCCCAGACCACGAGCCGGGAATTGATGGCCCATCCGGAGATCAAACTCGAGGCTTGGGCCAGGGTGGAAGGGGTAATCCGCCAGGGCGGCAAGCCCGTGCCACATTTGAATATTTTCGTTAATGAAAACAGAAGTTATGATCTGAAAACGATCTGCAATTTTGACGATTCAAGTGAGACTGATGCCGAGGGCAAGTTCTTATTTTCCAAACTCAGACCGGGCAAGTGGTTTATAACGGGTGATAATGGGAGATTTGGCACAGTTGATCTTGCTCCGGGCCAGACGCTAAAAAGAGATTTTAACGCTCCATAAAAATTTTAAGCATTCACAGGAAGTCCAATGTAGCAGGCACACTCCGTGTGCCGTCGGCCTGGCGGGCGAGCCGCAACGAAATTCCCGCAACGGCACACGGAGTGTGCCTGCTACATTATGGTAAATAACCGGGGAATTGGGCGTGTTGACCTGGGCGGGGGGCTCTGGTATAAATAGTTATCCCCATCCACATGTGGCATTAAGCCACAACCGAAACCCCCCGGTGTATTCACCGGGGGCTAAATAAGTTTTTTGATCACCCTAGCGTGTTCACCGGGGGCTAAATGATTTCAATGCAGGAGAAAAAAAGTGTCTTGTAGCGAACGAAAAAGAGAATTGCGGCGGCGGCGGCATCGGAAAAAGAAGATTGGCATTTTTGCCCGAAAGCTGGCATCGGCCACGGTTTCAGAAAAGGCAGTCATTGCGGACAAACTGCGCAACTTGACGCCCGGCGGCGAGGTTCTTGTCGAAAATTGGGAATTGGTAAAGCGATAAACGCCCGGTTAAGGCGCGACCGACGGTCGCGGCTTTATGGGTTTTTCACTTCGCTTGGGATAGCGATCAGGCGACGGTTTTGCTGACCAGGACGACGTCTTCTTCTTGCTTGTCGTTGATCTCGAAGCCGCGATTGCGGAAGGTGGCGATCATGCGGGTGTTGTCTTTGGAGGTTTCGGCCACGACGCGTTTTACACCCCATCTCTTGGCCACTTCGCAGCAGTAGTCGGTGAGTAATCCGCCCAGGCCATGGCCGTGCCAGCGGTCGATGACGATTACGGCGTATTCGGCCGTTTCGTGGTTCATGTCGGCGACCAGACGGCCGATGCCGATGAGCTTTCGCTGGCCTTCTTCCTCGACCTCGGCCACAATGCCCAGTTCACGGTCGTAGTCGATGAAGCAATACCGCGTGGCCATTTCGTGGGTGGTTTGCTTGAATAGATAGCTGAAGCGGAACCACAAGGATTGCGTGGAGCAACTTCCCAGCAGTTCGTGCCACATGGGCTCGTCTTCGGGCTTGATGGGGCGGAGGATTACCGGGGTATCGTCTTTCATCTTGCGTTGGGTGACGAACTCTTCCGGATAGGGCCGAATGGCAAGGTGGGCATAAGGCCGGACGGCGTGGATGACCAGGTCGCGGTCGATGACCACGCGGGCGTCCAGCGCGAGCACGTCTTCGGGCGTGACCAGCAAGGGGTTGATGTCGAGTTCCTTGATTTCAGGATAGTCGGCCACCAGATAGGAGAAGCGCATGATGATTTCGATGAGGCGGTCGATGTTTGCGCCCGGCTTGCCGCGGTAGCCTTGCAAGAGGGGCCAGGATTTAAGGGATTCGAGCATCCGCCGTGCCAGGGCTTCGTTCAAAGGCGGCAGGCCCAGGGCACGATCGCGGAAGACTTCGGCGGCAATTCCGCCCATGCCGACCATAATCACTGCGCCGAAAATGGGGTCCTTTTTAGTGCCCATGATCAGCTCGAAGCTGTTGGGGTAGGTGATCATTTTTTGCACGGTAACGCCGATGATTTGGGCATCTGGGCGTTTGTCTTTGGCCCGTCCGGTGATTTTGTTGAATGCTTCGCGGACCTGATTGTCGTTGCCCAGATTCAACACCACGCCGCCGATGTCGGTCTTGTGAGTGATCTGCGGGGAATGAATCTTTAAAACGACCGGGTAGCCGATGCGGTGGGCGACTTCCACGGCCTCGTCGGCGGTGCGGGCGGCCTGGGGCTTGGTGACCGGGATTTCGTAGGCTTCCAAAAAGGCCTTGGAGACGTTTTCCGAGAGGATCTCGCCGCCTTCGGTGAGGATCGTGTCGAAAACTCCGCGCAACCGCTTGCGATCAAGGGTGAACTCCAGCGGCATGTCGCGGGGAGTTTCGTGCAGGATTAGCAGATTCCGGGCATAAGACACGAGGTGCATGAACGCACGGACGGCCTTTTCGGGCGTACCGTATGTGGGGATGCCTGCCGCGTTGAGCTTTTGCGTGCCTTCGGCGACAACACGGCCTCCCATCCAGGAGGCCAGGATGGGCTTGTGTGCGTGGGCGGCGGCCTTGGCGACTGCTTCGGCCGTGGCGGTGGGATCGGTCATGGCCTGGGGCGTGAGAATGACCAATACCGCGTCGACGTTCTTGTCTTTAAGCACTACTTCCAAGGCCTTGGCGAAACGATCGGGCGGGGCATCGCCCAACACGTCGATGGGATTATTGTGCGACCAGCAAAGGGGGAGCAAATCGTTTAGGGTTTCGATTGTCTCTTGGGACAGCGTCGCCAACTTGCCTTCGTGCTCGATTAGTTTGTCGGTGGTCATCACACCTGGTCCGCCGGCGTTGGTAATAATCGCCAGTCGATCGCCCTTGGGTTGTTGCTGTCGGGCGAGAAGTTCGGCGCAGTCGAACATGTCTTCGATCTGGAAGATACGTTCGATTCCGGCCCGCTGGAAAGCGGCTTCATAAACATCATCGACGCCGGCCATTGCCCCGGTATGGGAGGCTGCGGCCTGGGCGGATTCGGCATATCGGCCGGCCTTGTAGGCCACGATGGGCTTGGTGCGGGCAAAGGCCCTGGCCGCCGACATGAATTCCCGCGATTCGCTGATGGATTCGATATAAAGGATAATCGAGCGGGTTTCTGTAGCCGAGCCGAAATAGTCGATCAAGTCGCCCATGCTGACGTCGAGCATGTTGCCGACCGAGACGAAATACGAGAAGCCGATGCCCTCGTCCAGGGCCCAATCCAAGACGGAGGTGCAAAGGGCTCCGGATTGTGAAATGAAGCCGATATGTCCTTTGGCCGGGGAAGCGGTGGCAAAGCTGGCATTGAAATTGATGCCGGGCACGATGATGCCCAGGCAATTGGGGCCCAGGATCCGCATGCCGTCGAACTTGTTCTGTTCACGGAGTACAAGGTCCTCGAGTTTTTTGCCTTCGGTTCCGATTTCCCGGAATCCGGCGGAGATGATCACCAAGCCGTGGGTTCTGGCCTCGCCGCACTGACGGACAATGGCGGGGACCGTGGCCGCGGGCGTGCAAATTACGGCCAAATCGGGGGCATGCGGCAAACTGGGGATGTCTTTGTAGGCCTGTATGCCTTGAACCGATTCCCGCTTGGGATTCACCGGATAGACAACGCCTCGAAAGCCTGAACCAACTAAATTACGTAAAACGGTATAGCCGACGCTGGTTGGAGTGTCGCTGGCGCCAATAACAGCCACACGATGCGGATCAAAAATTTTGTCTAAGTTGCGGATGCTCACGGCCTGGTCCTTGTTTGTCACCCCGTAGGAAATAATACTATGAAGGCATGGACAATATATTAGAATCCTACATTTTACTAATTCGACGCAGCTTATGGAAGGATTAAGGATTACGTTAAAATCTACAATCACGGAGTTTGGCAGGATTAAATGGATTTATCCGTTTAGGGGATATTTGACAGATAAGTGCTTATTTTAACGGGTTTTGATAAGCACAATGGTGGGGTATGGGGTTGTTTCACTCGTCCCCACGCGGGAGCATGGGAACGAGAAATAAACGGGATAGTGTTCCCACGCAGGAGCGTGGGAACAAGAAAATGCGGGAGCGTGGGGACTAGAGAAATTCTAAACAAAGACTTTAATCGACGTGTCTTTAAGGCAGACGCATAACGCGGCGGATAATCCAATCGCGGATCACATCGGGGATGAGTTTAAAACCGCGGAAATGGAGGCGATTTCCATAATGCAGGAAATAACGCGTTTTAGGATTGGGCGCGGTCAAGGCATGGACCACCGCCCGGACCACGACATCGACCGGTTCGGCCTGGTTTGCGATTTTAGACATATTTTTTCGCACTGCCGCTAAATCGGTCTCATAAAGCGCCATGGCCTGGCTGGGGACGGTGTTGGCAAGCCGATCGGCATCGGCAAAGGATTTCTCCCAAATTGGAGTAGCAGTCGCCCTGGGCTCGACGATGGAAACCTTTATACCCCAGGTGCGCAATTCAATGCGCAGGGCATCGGTGATGGCTTCCAGGGCGAATTTCGAGGCCGAATAGGGTCCCAAATATGGAGGGGTCATTGCGCCGTTTATGGAACCTATGTTTACAATCCTTCCCTTGGACATTCGCAACAAAGGCAAAAAGGCCTGGATTACTGCGACCTGTCCAATGACGTTGACTTCGAATTGGCGGCGGAGTTCCTCGATGGGAACGAGTTCCAAGGGGCCTGAAACGCCTATGCCGGCGCTGTTCACCAATCCGGCCAGGCCGAAGTTGCCGATTTGTTCTTTGATTTTTGCGGCGGCGGCGCTAATCAAAGCGGAGTCGGTAACGTCGATCATTACCGGCGTAAGCAGCGGGGAGGCATTTTTTCGCAGGCGATCGGCCGCCGTTTCAGTGCGGACTCCGGCAAAAACCCGGAATTTTCGCCGATCGAGTTCCAGGGCACAAGCCAGGCCTATACCGGTCGATGCGCCGGTTATTAAAACCGCCGGGGGATGCTGATTAGTTTCGGACATGCCGTATATTGTGCAACAAATCCCCGATTTTTTCAATCCATTAAAAATTGCCGATTTTCCCGATTCAGAACTAAAAAAATAATTTCAAGAACAGAGCCGGACCGTGTCGGTTCGGTAGATAAAGGAATTTTGTTCCTATATACAAATGATTATTCCGGGCCGACACGGCCCGGCTCTGAAATCTGTTTCTGAAATCTGTTTCTGAAATCTTATTCTGAAATCTTATTCTGAAATCCTATTTCACCACCAGCACGAAATATGCGATGAGCACGAGGGCCATAATGTACATGAGCCATTTTACGTCGCGGCCCTGGCCGGCCAAGAGTTTGACGATGGGGTATGCGATGCAGCCCAGGGCCAGGCCGTCGGCGATGGAGAAGGTCATGGGGATGCCGATGATGATGAGGAAGGAAGGTATGCTCTCGGCGTAATTTCCCCATTCTATCTTGGTGATGTTGGCCATCATCATTGCACCGACCACGACCAGTGCCGGGGCGGTGATGGGCGGATAGCTGCCGATAATGGCGATTATGGGGCTGAAGAAAAGTGCCAGAAGGAACAAGGCCGCGACCGTAAGGGCGGTCAGGCCGGTGCGGCCCCCCTGCTCTACCCCGGATGCGCTTTCGATGAAACTGGTAACGGTGCTGGTGCCCAGGGCCGCGCCGGCCACGGTGCCCAGTGCGTCGGAGATCAATGCCCGATGTGCGCGGGGCAAGCGATTATCCTTGATGAATCCGGCCTGCTCGGCCACGCCGATCAGGGTCCCCAGGGTGTCGAACAGAACCATGAACAAAAAGACGAGGATGAACGGCAGCATAGGTAATGAAGCCGCGCCGATGAGATCCATCTTAAAAAACGTGGGTGCTATGCTCGGTGGGGCGGAGACCAGATTCGCCATGTCTGGAACGCTTTGTATCACCGGCAAAGCGAACTTTTGCATCAACATCGATTCGGCGACGGGTTTGTAATGCATAACGCCATCGCCTAAATGCGGCAGGCCGAGGCGCAAGGCCACGGCCAGCAATCCGCCGGCGATAATGCCCAAAAGGATCGAGCCCCGCACGCGCCGGGCATGCAAAAAGGCCGTTACGATCAGCCCGAAGAAAAAGACTAAGATGTCGGGCGAGGAAAACTGCACGTTCATTTTCACGCAGGTGCCTGGGTTGGGCATTACGAGGTGCGTGAATTGCAGGCCGATAAAGGCGATGAACAAGCCGATGCCCACGGCGATGCCGTTGCGCATGCTGGGACTTATGGCTTCCATGATTTTTTCCCGCACGCCCAGCATCGAGAGCAGCAGAAACAACATGCCGGAATAGAAGATTACGCCCAGGCCGATTTGCCAGGGGGTGGTGGAGCCGGGCTGAATGGTTTCGGCCTTAATTTGCGTTTCGATCATTGCCGCGGCGGCAGGCAAGAGGGTGAAAACGAAGAAGAAATTTTCGCCCATGCCCGGGGCTTGGGCGATTGGATACCGGGCGTAAAGGCCCATGATGATCGTGGCCAAAGCGGCCGACAAGCACGTGGCAGTGGTAATGGAGCCGAAATCCATGTCCGTCGGTTTATCAGACATCCCGCCTGAAAGCACTACGGGCTGAACCACAATGATGTAGGCCATGGTCAGAAAGGTCGTCGCCCCGGCGAGCAATTCGGTGCGGACCGTGGTTTTATTTTCCGTGAGGCGAAAAAATCGATCGAACATATTTAGAGCCTATCCAAAAACTGTTAACTCCAATAATGGAAACGAATTAAAATACAATAACTATCGGCAATTCCGCCCTCACCCTAACCCTCTCTCGGAGGGAGAGGGGAGTTTTTGGATAGGCACTTAATGCAGGTATTTATCCGGGGCTTGTTTTACCGCCGCTATACAGTCTTTGCAGCAAAGATATAAAGGATAGTCGCCGATAAGCAACTTGACCACCGGTCCCCTGCCGCCGAGTACGTCTCCAGACACGGGGCAAATTCGCTGTCTGACGATGCCGTCGCGATCGGACTCCGTTGCCAGCACTTGCTCGACGTAAGGGCGTACATTGGCGCGGGTAAAGATAGGCATGAATGAAGCGGTGGGATGGGCGCGGTCGTGAAGTCCGGAAAAAACGAAGGTGATGGGCGTTTCCTCTTCATGCAATTGACTGATATCGAAGTTTGCCGCGACATAGTCCTGTTGTGCTGTTCCCGGAGGCAAGGCGACATACTGAAAGGGAATTCCGCGGACGGCGCTTTCGCTGGACAGTTGCGGCGACATCTGGACGTGGACGTCCCGGGCACTGAGTGGTTTTAGAGTTTTGTCATAAAGATAAATGCGCGTCTGCAAGGGCATGTAGACAACCTCGTAATAATTCGCGTCGGTAGTAATGTATTGGCCGCCGTGAGGAGTGAGAGAGACGCGCGGCGACGGTGGATCGACTTTGGTGTCTGAACTTTCGGGTTT
>JBEKSO010000160.1:0-8645 GCA_049516935.1 Thermoguttaceae bacterium | reverse complement strand
ACAGTCGCTCGACCAGTGCCGTATGCTGCGGGGTGAATGTCCGACGCGGACCGGCGCAAAGCGCCAATATGCCGGCCGGCGCCTGGGCTTTACCCAATGGGCCTACTAAAATGTCCCCCTCGAAATCGCTGGGCAAGAGAAAATCCCACTGTCCGGCTTTGGACGCTCCGGGACTGATGCGGATGATCTCCCCCCGTGCACACCAGGTCAAAAGCGAATCTAACTGATCGGCGGAGCAAACCGTCCGAACGTGAGGAAGCGTTGTCCCGGCCGGTTCCAAGCCAACGGCCACGGTCTCCAGACTCGATCGCTCTAGGTTTAAGCGCCGCACCAAAACTTGCTCAAGCGGCATCCGCTCGACCAGCATGGCGGCAATGTTCGCGGTTGACTGAGTGATTTCGATATGCCGGCAGGCCTCGCGCCAGACGCTCAAAAGTGCGGCTTGGAATTCTTCCATAATGAGTCCTTTTCTCTGCCGCGAATACACGGCAGATAAAATAATATATCATATTTCACGGTTATTATACCAAATAATTCAGATAAAACTATCGTATTTGGCAGTATATCAAAAATTTAATACATTACTATGATGATTGATATTGACATATATATCAGGTTCCTCGATAAACGACTAGTTCAATTAACCCGGCACAAGACTTGCCATTAATAAAATCATGAACTAGTTCAACTCGGATAAGGAGGAACATAAATGCTCTGGGAAAAAAATTGCCATCGTTACTTATTGGTGTTTGCAGCCTTTGCCTTGTTCGGCTTTTGCCTTTCCGTGAGCAAACTTCAGGCCCAACCGGATGCAAATGTATCGGGCACGACCGTGGAGTTGTTAAATGTCTCCTACGATCCCACACGGGAGTTCTATCGCGATTTTAATGCCGCTTTTGCCGACTACTGGCAGAAGAAAACTGGGCAGATTGTAAACGTGAAGCAGTCGCACGGCGGTTCTGGCAAGCAAGCCCGTGCGGTTATCGAAGGTCAGGCGGCCGACGTGGTGACTCTGGCGTTGGCCTACGATGTTGATGCAATTCACGAACATGCAAACTTACTGCCCGAAAATTGGCAGTCGCGTTTGCCCAACAATAGCTCTCCATATACGTCCACCATCGTATTTTTGGTGCGCAAAGGCAATCCCAAGGGGATTAAAGATTGGAACGACCTGATCAGGCCCGGCGTGGAAGTGATCACGCCCAATCCCAAAACATCGGGCGGCGCCCGGTGGAACTATCTGGCCGCATGGGGTTACGTGCTTAAACGCGAACTGGGCGATTTCGCCAAGCTCAAAGATCCCAATGCCGCCCCCCAGGTTGCCAATGCTCAAGCCAAAGCACAGGAATTTGTCAAGGAACTCTTCAACAAACACGTACCGGTGTTGGATATCGGCGCCCGGGGTTCGACCATGACTTTTGTGCAGCGCGAGATGGGCGACGTGCTTTTGGCCTGGGAAAACGAGGCCTTCTTATCGCTAAAAGAATCGGGGCCCGACAAGTTCGATATCATAGCCCCGCCGCTGAGCATCCTGGCCGAACCCACGGTCTCTTTGGTCGATGCCGTGGCCGATAAGCATGGCACGCGCAAGGTGGCCGAAGCATATCTTCAATACCTTTATTCGCCCACCGGTCAAACCCTGGCAGCCAAGCATTATTATCGGCCTCGAAACGCCAAAGACGTTCAAGCAGATCTGTCAAAACGTTTTGCTAAGGTTGAACTTTTCACTATCGATGACGTATTCGGGGGATGGAAAAAAGCTCAGGCCGAGCATTTCGACGACGGCGGCTCCTTCGACCAGATTACAAAACCATAGTTAATGTAAAAAACCATTTGTAATTGTAGTTTTTACAATGAACACATCATTTTTTTCATAAAGGGACGTTCAATGATTGAAACGATTTCGATTTTCAGCGGTCGCGGCAGGGACGGTCAGCAAGAGCCCTTCGACCGCATCGATCTTAAAATGGGCCAGGTGGTAAGCATCGTCGGTCCCACTGGGTCGGGCAAGACCACGTTCATCAACGACATCGAGCTTTTCGCCGACGGCGATACGCCCAGCGGGCGGCGGGTTCTGATCGACGGCGCCCCCGCGCCCGCCGAATTCCGCTGCAATCCGGCCCGCAACCCCATCGCATTAATCACCCAGCACACAACCTTCCTCTCCGACATGCCGGTGCGCGACTTCTTGAGCACGCACTGCCGCGTACGCTCCTGCAACGGCCAGACCGGGCAGATGGTGGCAGAGGCCATCGAATTCGCCAACCAGTTGACCGGCGAGCCCATCGACATGGACAATCGCATGACCGAGCTTTCGGGCGGCCAGACCCGGGCTTTGCTCATCGCCGACGCCACCGTGATTTGCAGCACGCCGGTGGTGCTCCTCGACGAGGTGGAAAACGCCGGCATTCATCGCACCCGGGCGGTGCAACTGCTCAGGCGGCGGCGGAAAATATTTATCTTCGTCACCCACGATCCCCGCATCGCCTTGTTGTCCGACTTCCGCATCATTATGCGCGGCGGCTCGATTGTAAACGTGCTTTCCACCAGCGAAGACGAACGCACGGTTTCGGTCCGCGTCAATCGGCTCGACGACGCCCTCTCCAGTTTGCGCGACAAGCTGCGGCACGGACTGCGCCTAGGCGCCGAAGAATTGCTGGAGGTATCATGAGACTCGCCATATGCGCGGGCCCGGCCACCACGGGCAAGACCTCCGTGCTCCGCCACATGACCCGCAAACTGCTCCGCGCCGGGCACCACGTCGCCTTTGTAAAACTCGACGTGCAATACGCCGACGAAGACGAATTGCTGGCCAAGGAATTCGACATTCCCACGAAAAAGGTGTACACGGGCGAACTCTGCCCGGACCACTGCCACGTGATGATCCTTGGCGACGCTCTGCGCTGGGCCGAGCAAAACAATGCCGATATACTGCTGGTCGAAACGGCCGGACTCTGTCTGCGCTGCGCCCCGTACGTCGACGGCGGGCTGGGCATGATCGTGCTCGAGGCCACCAGCGGCATGAATTTGCCCCTTAAGGTCGGACCCATGCTCTCCCTGTCCGACATCGCCGTGGTGACCAAGATCGATCGCGTGTCGCAGGCCGAGCGCGAAGTGTTCAGGGCCCGGATCCAGGATGTGGCCCCCGAAGTCCTGGTTCGCGAAGTGAACGCCCTGCACGGCATCGGCATCGATCCGCTGGTCACACGCATGCTGGAAACGCCCGAGGTCACCGGCTCGCTTTTCCTGCGGGGCAATCCGCCGGTGGGCACCTGCACGATCTGCGTGGGCAAAAAAGAAATCGGCTGGCAGGCCCACTTCGGCGTGGTGCGGGCCCTGGAAAGCCAGACTTTTTACCGGGGAGAATAGCATGCCAAAGCGGATTTATTTCGATAACGCCGCCACGACGCCCCTGGACCCCCGCGTTTTTGCCGCGATGCAGCCCTATCTGCAACAATGCTGGGGTAATCCCTCCAGTTTGCACTGCGAAGGGCGGGAGGCTCGCGCCGCCGTCGATCGGGCCAGGTCTCAAGTGGCTCAATTGCTCAAAGCGGAGCCCAACGAAATCGTTTTTACCTCCAGCGGCACCGAAGCCGATGCACTGGCGATCCGCGGCGCATTGACCGCCAATGGATTTCGCGGAGCCCACCTGATCGCCAGCGCAATCGAACACCCGGCCGTGTTGGCTTGCTGCCGGCGATTGCAGCGCGAAGGCGCATCGCTCACGCTGTTGCCCGTCGATGAAGACGGGATTGTGGATCCGGAAACTCTGCACCGTGCATTGACGCCGGAAACTCGCCTGGTCTCGATCATGGCGGCCAATAACGTGATTGGAACAATTCAGCCGATCACGGAACTTGCCTATCTCGCCCACCGGCACGGCGCGCTGTTTCACACCGACGCAGTGCAGGCTGCCGGCAAAATTCCTTTTGACATGCGTAATCAGCCGATCGATTTGCTCTCGCTCTCGGCGCACAAACTGCACGGCCCCAAAGGGATCGGGGCCCTGTATGTGCGTGACGGCGTGGAGTTGGCCCCGTTTTTGGAAGGCGGCGGCCAGGAGAAAGGGCTCCGCTCCGGCACCGAAAACGTCGCCGGCATTGTCGGCTTGGGCGCGGCCGCGGAAATCGCCCGCAATGAAATGGCCGACGAGGCCGCTCGCCTGGTGAAAATCCGCGAGTACCTTATCGATTCAATTATGAAAATTATTCCCAACGCTTATCTGATCGGCGACCGGTACCGGCGGCTGCCGGGCAACATTTGCCTGGGTTTTGCAGGAATGGAAGGCGAAGCCATCCGGCTGCTGCTGGAATTGGACGCGGCTGGAATTGCTATTTCCTCGGGCAGCGCCTGCAGCGCATTGCATGCCGGCGAGCCTTCCCATGTATTAGAGGCCCTGGGATTCGACGCGTTTAAAGCCCGGGGCTCGCTGCGAATAAGTTTGGGACGTTTTAACACCCTTGACGAGGCCGGGCGATTGTTGGAAGTGCTTCCCCGCGCGGTAAGTTCTCTGCGATCGATCACCAGCCTCGCAAAGGCAAGTTGATAATCACATTTTTATTAATATGGAGTTACAAAGGAATGACGGAAATATCTGAAATTCAACTACCGGGTTTAAACTGCGGTTTATGCGGCTATCGCACCTGCGATGAATTCCAGGAGCGATTGGCTTCCTCGCCGGAAATGATTCGGCGCTGCATTCATCTTTCAAAAAGTCGGGTTCGTTCCGAGTCCTCGCCAACAACGGCGGCGGAGCCCATGGATAGCCCCAGCGCGGACAAAACCTCCTCCAATCGCCGAATTGATGCGATTGATGACGCCACCGGTCGGTTGCCGATATATGCCGCCGGCGTCAGCGCCAATCCAAGTGCGAGTTGCACTGGATGCGTGGGAGAGGAAAGATTCAGCACTTGCGGAATCCGGACTTGCGCCCCCGGCGCTGCAAAAAGCGAATCGCACGAGCCCGATTGGCTCGACCATTTGGGTCGGGAGTTCGACTTTTACCTCGAGCATTTTCCCGAGGAGCCCGGCCCCCGCGAGATCATTCTCCCCCATAATCCCCTCTTGACCCGGGAGATGAATATTCAGGTCGGCGACATCATGATCGGCCGGCCCTTGGGCATGTCCTGCGGTTGCCCCATCACCCATTGCGGCGTGGCAATGGAGGTCGATCATCGCACCGGGGTCATCGTGTGGTGCGTGACCGGTCCGCTGGGCCCCCGCGAAAAGGGATACAAGGACCTTGGCTATTACATTGCCGAGGGGTATGAAGGACTGGTCAAAGAAACCCGTTGCGAACTGCGGATTGGCATGCGATACTTCTTCCAACCACGGATGTGCATGTTACAATGGCGGCACAGCGGATTGATCAATTACCTCAGCCGCAACGGGGGTCAATACCAGGTGCGGGTGGAAGGTTTGTGGATCGGATAAAGGATTCGGGGTTTACTGATTGTTGGATTAATAATGTCGCATTTTTCATCGGAGCCGGGCCGTGTCGGCCCGGAAATGCCGGAGCGACACGCCCCGGCTCTGATTTTTTTCCGCGACATTATTTTCCTGACTCTCAACAGCAATTGATATTCAACCGCATTGGATCATTATAAGAGGGTAGACGTGCGAATCCAGTTAAAACGGCAAAGCGTCTTGCCCGGCTTCGGGCTGACGATGGGGTTCACGCTGCTTTATTTAAGCCTCATCGTGTTGATTCCGCTTTCCGGGCTGTTTCTCAAGTCGGCCATGTTAAACTGGTCGGAATTTTGGAAAACCGTCAGCGATCCCCGCGTCGTGGCCTCCTATCGCTTGACCTTCGGAGCATCGTTTGCGGGCGCACTTATAAACGCCGTGTTCGGCCTGATTGTGGCCTGGGTCCTTGTGCGATATTCTTTTCCAGGCAAGAAAATCGTCGATGCCTTGGTCGATCTGCCCTTTGCCATGCCCACCGCCGTCTCGGGAATCGCCTTAACCATGATCTACTCGCAAAACGGCTGGATCGGGCACTTCCTCAAACCGCTGGGCATCAAAGTGGCTTACACTCCGCTGGGCGTGATCGTGGCTCTGACCTTTATCGGCCTGCCTTTCGTGGTCCGAACCTTGCAACCGGCATTGGAAGACATGGAGACCGGCGTGGAAGAGGCCGCCGCAAGCCTGGGCGCCAGCCGCTGGCAGACGTTTATCAAGGTAATTCTGCCCATGATCTTTCCCGCCCTTTTGACCGGTTTCGCCCTGGCCTTCGCCCGGGCACTGGGCGAATATGGCTCGGTGATTTTCATCTCCGGCAATTTGCCGGGGAAAACCGAAATTACCCCGCTTTTGATTGTTACCAAATTGGAAGAATTCAAATACGCCCAGGCCGCCGCCATCGCCGTGGTGACCCTGACTGCCTCCTTCGCCGTACTGCTGTTTATCAACCTGGTTCAATGGTGGAGCCGCCGCTACGCCGCATGATGCATAAGGACTAGTCGTTCAATTTGCAATTTGCAATTTTCATTTTGCAATAAAAAACATGGCCTCGACAATCACCAAAAACCATCCCGTCAGCGCAAAAAGCCATCCCGGCTCGGCCGTGCTCGAGCCGTTTTGGGTCCGCTTGCTGCTTATCGGCGTAACGATGGTGTTTCTCTCGTTGTTTCTGCTCGTCCCGCTTGTGGCCATTTTTGCACAGGCCTTTGATAAAGGTTGGAGGGTCTATCTGGCCTCGCTCCACGATACCGATGCCCTGGCCGCCATACGCTTAACCTTGTTTGTCGCCGTAATCGTGGTGCCCATCAACACGATCTTCGGCGTTTCGGCCGCCTGGGCCATCAGCAAGTTCGAGTTTGTAGGAAAAAGCGTCTTGACTACTCTCATCGATCTGCCTTACAGCGTCTCGCCCGTGATCGCCGGGATGGTCTTTGTTCTATTGTTCGGACGGCAAGGCTGGTTCGGGCCGTGGCTTGCGGCCCATAACATGCAAGTGATATACTCGGTTACCGGCATCGTATTGGCAACTTTGTTCGTCACCTTTCCCTTCGTGGCCCGGGAACTGATCCCGCTCATGCAATCGCAGGGGACTGAGGAAGAGGAAGCGGCCCGGGTTTTGGGGGCCGGCGGCTGGCAGATCTTCCGCCGCGTCACACTGCCCAATATAAAATGGGGCTTGCTCTACGGCATCATCCTTTGCAACGCCCGCACCATGGGCGAATTCGGGGCGGTCTCGGTCGTCTCCGGGCACACCCGCGGCAATACAATCACCATGCCCTTGCAAGTCGAGATCTTGTATAATGAGTACAATGTGGCGGCGGCGTTTGCCCTGGCCTCGCTTTTGGCCATGTTGGCACTGGTCACCCTGATCCTCAAATCGATGCTGGAATGGAAGGGCGTCGGCCGCAAGACCGCCGAAGCGCAAGCTTACATCGGAGATTGACGATGAGCATCGAAGTACGCAATATTTCCAAAACCTTCGGCTCCTTCATTGCCCTGGATAACGTCAGCCTCACCGTGGCCACCGGCGAACTGGTAGCATTGCTGGGCCCGTCCGGCTCGGGCAAGACCACGCTCTTGCGGATCATTGCCGGCTTGGAACGCCCCGACCGCGGCAGCGGCCCCATCCTCTTCCACGAGGAGAACGTCGCCTCGCGCCGGGTCGGCGACCGCGAAGTCGGTTTCGTATTCCAGCACTACGCCCTCTTTCGCCACATGACTGTCTTCGATAACGTGGCCTTCGGTTTGCGCGTAAGGCCCCGGCGGTTGCGGGCCGTCAATAGCGTCATCCGTCAACGGGTCGATCAATTGTTGCAGCTCGTGCAACTCGATACCTTCGCCACCCGCTATCCCCACCAGCTTTCCGGTGGACAGCGGCAGCGCGTGGCCCTGGCCCGCGCACTGGCCATCCAGCCCAAAGTCCTGCTCTTGGACGAGCCTTTCGGCGCTTTGGACGCAAAGGTCCGCCAGGAACTCCGCCGCTGGCTCCGCCGCTTGCACGACGAAATCCACGTGACCAGCGTCTTCGTGACCCACGATCAGGAAGAAGCCCTCGAGTTGGCCGACCGCGTGGTGGTGATGAACGAAGGGCAAATCGAACAGATCGGCGCGCCCGACGAAGTCTTTCATAATCCCCGCACTGAGTTCGTCATGAACTTCCTCGGGCACGTGAACCTTTTTGGCGGCCGGATGGAAGACGGAAAGGTGCTTTTTTCCACCCTGGCCCTGGATTCGCCCCGACACGCCCAGTTGCCCAATCAGCCGGTGAAGGTTTTTGTCCGGCCCCACGATTTCGAGGTAAACACCCAGGCCAACGGTCAGGTAAACATTCGGGCCACCGTTTCCCGCGTGCATTCGGCCGGCCCCAACGCCCGGCTCCAACTGGTGGCCGAATCGGGCGAAAGCCTTTCCGTGGAACTAACGCAAGAACGCTTCCGCGACCTGGAAATCCGCACCGGAAGCCAAGTTTTTCTCACCCCTCGCGACGTAAAAGTCTTTGTGGCCGATTATGTGATTTAAATCATAAGCCGCGACGGGCGCCAATCGAAGATTGGTCGGTCGCGGTTTGGCTAAAGAATTTACCCCCCGGTGAATACACCGGGGGGTTTTTTAGGCTTCAGATTATTTAGCCCCCGGTGAATACACCGGGGATTTTTTTGTTGCGGCAGGGGTGGGCAATTTAT
>JBEKSO010000159.1:0-8679 GCA_049516935.1 Thermoguttaceae bacterium | reverse complement strand
TTGCCACAATGACCTCGGACTGGCGGTGGCCAACAGCCTGGCCGCGGTCGAAGCCGGCGCTGGGCAGGTCGAATGTACCATCAACGGCCTGGGCGAAAGGGCGGGCAACTGCTCGCTCGAAGAGATCGTCATGGCCCTGCGGACTCGCGCGGATTTTTACCACGCTTCCACGAAAATCCTCACCCGGCGCCTGGTCCCCATCAGCCGACTGGTGGCAAATATCACCGGCATCCAGGTGCAGCGCAATAAGGCCATTGTGGGCCAAAACGCCTTTGCACACGAGGCGGGCATACACCAGGACGGCATGCTCAAGGAACGCACTACATACGAAATAATGCGCCCTGAGGACGTCGGCCTGGCCATGACCGACCTGGTCCTTGGCAAGCACAGCGGCCGGGCGGCCCTGGCCGACCGCGCCAAGGCCCTGGGATATAGTCTTACCAGCGAACAGCTCGACACGATTTTCATGGCCTTCAAAAACCTGGCCGATAAAAAGAAGGAAATTTACGACGCCGATATCGCCTCGCTGGTCGAGCAGCAAATCCACTCCATCGCGGAAAAATGGACCTTGGATTCCTATAAAGTTGTTTGCGGAACCGGCCAGGTGCCCGAAATCACCCTCCGCCTGCGTCACGGCGATGACAAACTGAGCGCCACCGTGGCCTCGGGCGACGGACCCATCGACGCCATATTCCTGGCCATCGAACAGCTCACCGGCATGTCGGTCGTTTGCAAGGATTTCAGCGTGCATAGCGTTACGGTGGGAAAAGACGCCCAAGGCGAGGTGATGGTGCAGATCGAACACGAAGGACAGGTCTACCGCGGCCGCGGCGTATCGACCGACAGCGTCGAGGCCAGCGCAAAGGCCTTCCTCAACGCCATCAATCGCGTGCTGGCGGTGGCGAATAATAAGGGATAGTATGTAAAGCCGCGACCAGTGGTCGCGCTGCGGCCAAAGGCCGCGCTAGATGAATGTCGAATGACGAAGTACGAATTACAAAAGAATCAAAAAGCACAAATGACGAATTTCAAATCAGCATTTTCGTCATTAGACATTCGTACTTCGTCATTTCCCCGTGGCCGAGTGGCGGAATGGCAGACGCTCGGGATTTAAAATCCCGTGCCCGTAATAGGGCGTGCCGGTTCGAGTCCGGCCTCGGCTACCTATAAGCTTGTATAGATTCGTAAGGGATCGCAATCTGCGGAAAAATTGGGGTTTCTTGATAATGGCTGCGACACCTTGCGAGTCGATTCGGCTGGTTGCTGCGCCGCTTTTTGCGCCGCCTGATTTTCGGCTATGGCTTTGGCAAAATGGGCTTCTGTTGTTTGCAGATAATGCCGATCAGCCACTGGCTTTGAATTTCCCATCCACTTGCAAACTACATGCGACGGAAACGTCTCGGAAAGTTCTGTCTGCCGAGTGCTGCGCAGGTTTTGAAACAGTTTAGGCCATTCTTTCAGACCAGCCGACCAGATTATATCCAACAATCGGGAACGCAGATTGACATTGGTTTCACGATATCGAGTAATAACATATTCAGTACCTGGTTTCGCTTGTTCCCAGACTTCTTCCAAGTAAGGCCGTAATTCTGGGTAAATCGGCACTATACGAGATTCACCACCGGGGTGATGTTCGGTTTTAGGCGAAGGGACGCGCATTCGGCTGCGTTCCCAATCAATGTCACCCCAACGTAGGGCAAGATGTTCTGAAGGGCAACGCAGACCGCCATAGCGGCTTAATGCAAATATCAACCGCCATTCAGCATCCGGACAGGCAGCTATTACTCGTTCAGCCTCTTTGCTCGTAATAAAATAAAATCGGCTTTCATTGGCTTGAATCGTGGCCTTTAATCCTGCAAAAGGATTGCTGGAAATAAGTCGCCTTTTGACTGCTGCGCTAAAAAACACTTTTGCCACGGCTATATACTTTCGAACCGTATTTTCGCACCGGCCTTGGAGTAAATGCAACCTCCATGCTTCAGCATCGCCTTCGGTGATCTCTTTGAGAGGTTTGTCTGCGCCAAAGAAATCTATAAGGGATTGCTGGGTAGTGAAGTATTTTTTCTTAGTAAGTGGTTTGGTATCCGTTCTGGATAGAATATAAGCCTCCAAAAAAGGCGCTATGATTGCCTTTTCACGTTGCGGGATCAATCCTACAGCAACTAGTTTATTAACCAATTCGTCACCAAGATTTGCCACCCAACGACTTGTTTCATCATCCAGAGCGCAACTAGAAAGCTTCGCCGAAATCAAGGCCTCAACTTTAACCTTTAGCGCTTCAGCTGTGCGCTGCGACATTTTACCCAGTCGAATAGTTTTCCGTTTACCATTCGATGCTATAAAAAGAATTCTCCGTTTACCAAATTTATCGCGTGAGATGCTAGCCATTATTATCTACCTTTCCTTGTAGCTTACCCTCATGACATGATTAAGACTTTTATAAACGTGTCAAGCCCAGCGTTTTTGCGAAGATTTGTACCATTTTTACTATATTGATTTATCTATCTTAAAAACCTGCCCAATTATGGTGATTTGCTTTTTTCGCCCAGATTATTTCCACTCGTTTTAATAAACGCAAAGCTGTTGTGGGTGGATCACAGATCATACATCTCCAATCTCCCAAAGCATTTTGCCATAGTTCTAAGCTATTACACTTCGGGCATGGGTCAGGTGGGTCAATAACTTCAAAATGTTTCATTCCCGGACGTTCCCAATATACAACTCCACGATGATTATATTTTTCTATCCACTTGCAATCGAATATGGTTCCAGCCAATGGATCTTTGGCTATAGCCTCTAGCACATCTGTTTTATTTTCCAATAGCTGTCGGGCAATATGTTCACCAGACTGTGGACCTCTAATTATTAATTTCTGCCCATTGGCAAGTACCGTAAGCCCCATTGCCTTGGCCTCTTCCAGAAGCATCAGCCCGTCCATTCGACTACCTCATTATTAACATCAACAACTAGCGGTGACGGTGACACAATTGCTGTTTTCCCGAGGTTTCCACTATTTGTGTCACCAGCGGTACTTGAAATTAGCCGAAACACTTTTACTGGCCGCCCCGATCCACCGGCATGGTCTTCATTCTCCCAAACCCCCACTTTTGATTTGACCAAGGAATCTAAGGCTGCTTCGGCCTCGGTCGCTCTGTCTCGGTATTTCCTACTGGCTCTCATTAATTCCCGAACTGTAATTCGGTCACCTTTTTCTTTTATGATTCTTACAAGCTCTCGTTTTTCCTGGGTCTCAGGCTTCTCACGACTTGCATTTAGCACTTGGTATACCCGAGACGCCTCGTTGCCAAACCATCGCGATATGACCACGCCTGCCTCGATGCTTTGCTCGTCAATTTCATCTGGATTGGACAAACTGGGATCATCACATGCATGACGGATTAAATGAATCAACAAAGCGAAACGCGCCGCATAGCCTTCTAGCTTTGCCCATGCGGCTGCCAGATCACCAGTCAACTCGGCTGTTTCTTCGGCGTGCAGATTATAGAACTGGATCCATGCACGCCTGCCTTGAGAGCTTAGGGGAAGATCATATGATTGAGACAATCCCTTCTCATCAACGACCATTTCGAGATCTAGCAATTTCTCAACCAAGTCCTCTAGCGATTTTTCAAAACTATAAGGTATGTCATCATCGGTCCATTTTTTTGGTTTTTTCGGAGGCATAGCAAAAAGTAATCGGGCCGCCAACCCATTATCGAAATGCTCTTTTTCGTGCTTATCCATTGCCTCGGTGTCTTGCGAGTTATATCTACCGACAAGCGCCGATGCCAAAGCCCTGGGCTGCACTGTTCCGGTAATACAGACTGCCGCGCGTGGAACATGAATTACGCGCCGTCCGATTTTACGATCTACTGTTAGAGATCCTGCGCGGTGCATCGACAACCAATGTGCCACATCTGCGCCGCGGCAGCTTTTATAAGCATCGAACGAATTAATCCAGCCAGATAGTTCATCGCGCGCTACTAGAAGTCCGCGCGGTTGTTCCTGAAGCAAAACCGCCAGGGCCTCAATAGTGCAATCGGTCGTTGTGTATCTTGATGCGATTGGTTCTGCTGGAGCCTCAGGCGGAGGCTCGCCATTTTTTCGGCCGCTCTTTTTCCACTGGGCCAAGTCAGCTTCAAAAATGGCCTTTTCCTGATTGTATTGCTCCATGTCCTGTGCGTGCTGCCTGAATGCGGCATCTTGGACTCGACGGATTGGCTTGGTAGCCAGGTCCAATGCAGGGCTTTTCAATGTGCCGCTCTCGCCAACTACCACTGTCCAAAAGATTGCCGGCTCACACCAGGATCTTTTTAATTGAACTCGCCGGCTGTTGCCAACGGCCGACGAAAGCATAGTCAGTAAAGGCAGTGCTATGTAGGATTCGTCACAACCAAGGGCTGTTGCCCCGCGGTGCACAAAATCAGCCACAACCTTGGGCAGCGCATCTGTAGGAAATGGGACAAAATCTGGCAAATTGGTTTTTATTGTGTCATCCGTTGGTTTCCATATTGGCGCGGCATTAATTAATTTGAGTAATTCATTTTTGGTGTACCCCGCATCCAACCAATCTGACAAATCGCCTTTTTCCACAAGCCCGGGCAGTTCCACAATCTTGACGCTCTTGGCGACACCATGCAGATTTGCAGCCACTTGATTTGCATGATCGCGCCCAGGTTGATCATTGTCTGGTATAATAACCGCATGCCAATCGCGAAAGTATTGGTTGTATTCCTTTCGCCACTTGCCTGCGCCCATTGCATTGGTGGTCGCGGTCATTCCCATGCCTGCCGCACGATCTGCATCTTTTTCACCTTCGACAATCAGAACCATATTGTCAGTAGGCGCTGCCAGCATTTCCGGCAGCCGGTACGGTACTAGTTTTGCGCCTTTGACTTTATATTGCCATCCGTCGCCTGGCTTCGGTCGCCTCTGTATAAAATCCTTTTTTTCACCCTTGGCGCCCGGTTCTCGCCGGCAGACCTGGAATAGTAATCCTCCTTGCTCGTCGATATAGTCATAGGTGGCAGTTATTTTTTGGACGTTCGATTTTTTACGCCGGCTGTTGCCTTTTCCTAAAAATGCCTCGACCGCCGCGATCGTATCGCTGAAATTCTTGCCAGTCAGCCATTGCAAGGCCGAAAAACCGTCGCCGTTTTCAGATCTAAAACACTGGTTGCATAACAGAGCGCCAGCCTGGGCATCGATCAGCCGAAAGCGATCTGTGCCCCCACATCGTGGACAGCCATGATGCTTGCCGTCGAGAATTTCTCTGGGAATATTCCCCAACGTGGCAAGGATCTCCGGCCAACGCCCCGCCGCCGTTTGTTTAAGATCATCAAGATTCATTTTTTACAGCCCTCGTGGCAACGAATTCCCGCAGTGCTTCGATTGGGTATCGTACAAGCCGGCCAATCTTTACTGCCTGAATTTCACCATTGTACGTGAGACTCCATAGAGTTCGTGGCGAAACCGATAAGACTTTTGCTGCCGCCCGAGGGTCTAGTAACAACTTCTCATGTTCCATGGCTTCTTCTCCATTGTCCCCATTGAAAGAATTGACAATAAATCCATGGAATTCTTTGTACCGCGAGAAAAATCACCACGTAAGAAAATAATTAGGCAGATTATAAGTTCCTTGCCCGCAAGAACTTGCAAGAACTGGAAGCGAAATCGGAGATAATTCGGGCCTAATTATTTCGGATTAGCTCGGTTTTCGGCGTTTGTTGATACCATGGTTTTTTTCATAGGCATGGCGCAACGCGTCGGTAAAACCGAGTAGATCGTGCTCATTATCGTCGGGAAAAGATTTCATGTATTTTTCAGCTGCTTCGGTCCAAGTTAAGCCTTCATCCATGCACTGTCTAGCAAAATCTGCGCGTTGCCTTGTGACTTTCTTCAGCGGCCGGCCAGGACCAGATTTTACTTTCTCTTGCCCTGTCTTGGTGATCGGCATATGTGACGCAGTGTTTTGTCGCATAGATTCCAGATACCTTAGCCATTCCTTAGATCGGATCCAATCCAGTATGTCCATTGCAGTCGCATTAGCACGATGGGGATCTTCTTCGTATGGAGCAGTAGCCTTCAATAATTCTTCCCATAGTTTCTGAAACAGCCCCGGTAAAACGCCGCTGTAATAACAGCGAATCTGATAGATCAGCCCATATACTGCAGATTCGTAATTGCTGCCGGTTGAACCTTTGGCTTGAACAAAAGCCGAGTAGTTTTCCAGTGCATCCTCTAATTTGCCGAATAGTTCGTGCAGTTGTTTGTCTTCACAAAACTGGTGGCCCTTGCCACTCTTGATAAGCTCCGCTAACATGCGGCATCCGGTTGCCTGCTCTTGAAGTTCATGCTTGCGCCACCGCGCTTGGAGGTTGGCTTTTTCATCCATCTCGGAATCATGTGTTTCCTTCATAAAGGAGAATTGAGGAAAAATTCCTTCTCCATGTGGATATAGAAATTCCCGCATCACCTCCAAAAACAGGTTTGCGCATTCGGTTTTAGCATTTCCGAGGGTATCAGGCTCACGTCTGCCCTGCCCAAACTGCTGGCCAACCAGCGCCGCAATCACGGGGACATTCAATAATCCTCGATTTACTGCTTCCCAGATGGTAGCGCCAGCATCTATGGCGGCTTGCAACTCTTCGATTTGTTCTATTTTGGTTGCTGGTTCCGGCCCAGTGGCGCGATCTGCCAATGATTCAAACGTATCTGCCGCTCGGGATAGATTCCCGGAAAGTGCGATTCTCAGATAGTCTACATCGTCAGCCATATTTCTATTTTAAGTCGAAATGAACTGGATCTCTGTGTTAAGTTGCGGACCACAAAACCTCCGGATTTTATGTTAAATCGCCTGCAAGGCATTGCGAGCTTTGCCTTAGTTATAGATGAATATCTTAACAATAAGCCGTTGGCGTGTGAAGTTGCGTAAAATACCGAAGTTGTTTAAAGTTCTGTATTGAAGAAAGTCAGTCTTTACAAATAAGTGTATGGGATATACATTACACTTATGAGTAAAGGCTTAAGCAAATTACAAAAGGACATCGTGGGGCTTCTTGACGGCAGCCTCAAGCGCATGGTGTATTCTCCTGGAGACTCGCTTACTACCCGGGAATTGTTGGAAGAGCTTATCGAACACGACGAGATGTCTAGCGATACCAATCACAAAGTCGCAATGTTCACGGTCAGGCGGGCCTGTCTATCCCTACTAAGTCGAGACATTATTAAGGGTGAATATGGAATCGATTGTGATTATCCGTGGGCAAAGATTGCTAGCTGGACAATTATCGAAAAAAGACAAAAAGGTTAAACACAATTTGAGTTATTCGCTGAGGACTTTTCCTTCCGGGTAATAATGTTCCAGAACACCGGCAAATTTTCGATGTTTGGCCATCTGGGCCTTTTTTTCTTTTGTCCCATTCAGAACAGCGAGAATTTCGAGCAGCTCTTCCTTATCGCTGGTTGACAACTTTTGGAATCGCCTGCGCCAATCCTTGGCATCGTCGTTTTTATACTGCTCACGTTGAATGATGTATCTATCCGGCATAGACAATATCTCCAAAAACTCGGAGAATGAGCCTCCGAATGCCGCGTTAAAGAATCGCCGGCAGGGACTTACCATGCCGTGGGTAGCAAGTAGCACACACTGGATGCCGCGTAGATAGCGCCAATTCCAACCTGTTGAAACATATTGCCGATTGACATCCGTTGTAGGGATATATCTCATGGGAAATCCCGTAATATCCACACCCATCTGTCGTGAAATCTCAAGGTTGATTTTCATTCGCCTGTACAAACTCTTCGGCGAGTCGTTGTAGTTGAACATCAAGTAATTTGTAAACGTCCGAAATCTCGCCCCTGCAAGGTGTTGGATGGCCTTGCGGTAGGAAGGCTCGATCTGATCGTAATCAAACGCCAACCGCACAGGTCTAAGGTTGATGCTTGCCAAACACTTGGCAATGCGCCCTGTAACCATTCTCGCATCAATACCCTGGTTGAAATCGACTGCACGAAGCCGGTTGTTAAGAGTTGCGCCTTTCTCGAATCCTTCGCGACGAATTTCCCCAATAATTTCCTCGATATCTCCATGCGCAAGTACGTTATTGTCTAGCAGGACAAGGTGCTGCCGTTCGCCAAATTTGTTTCGCACTTCGCGTAGCTCCTTCCTCCAATCCTCGTTACGCAAGAATCTTCGCTCCAGTTGCCAAACGGCACAAAACGGGCATTTTCGGGCACATCCTTTAGTGGTGCGACAGAAATAGGAATCTTCAGGCTTATACTGCCAAGCAACCGTATCGAGAATTTCATAGTCGGGGACAATGCCCTCGAAGGACGGGATATTTGAACCAATTTTGCCCTTCCGGTCCAAACGTCCACACACCACAGTGCATGGAACGTGTTGCTTGATATACTCGGGTATGAGCGTAGCCCCAATCCCTCCGACAATAATATTATATGGATCAGAAACGCTCTCGAGATAGTATTTAATTGTGCGAACCGTGCGGGGAAGCTGCCAAGTGAACAGCGATGAGACATATATCTTGTGCCAATGGGCTTCCCTGCATGGCTCAATGCATCCTTTTTCCGTCACTAATGAGCATGAGCCGTCCGAGATAAATTAATTCCCGCAACGATAATCTTTCCCGTGAATATGAAATTCAAGTAAGAGAATTCTCG
>JBEKSO010000158.1:0-8767 GCA_049516935.1 Thermoguttaceae bacterium | reverse complement strand
GGCCATCGGCTGCGGGCTGTGTTCAGCCGCCGGCACGATCATCCCTCCGATCCTGAGAGAAACATTTCCCAGCCTGTTTATAGTAAAAGGCACCCTTTTCACTGAATTGCTGCAAACTCCGGCCGGAATGGTTTCGCTGGGCGGCGTGCTGGTTTCGCTGATCGGCATTGTATTAGTGGGCGGCGCGGGCATGAGCAAGGAAAATGAACTGCCCGAAGAACAAAAAAAAGCCGCCGTGGCCGAATTTAATTTCAATAAAGGATTGCTGGTGGCGATTTTCTCCGGATTGATGAGCGCGGCCATGAGTTTGGGACTGCAAGGCGGGCCGGACATCGAAAAAATCGCCCTTGCCACCGCGCCGATAACCAGCAATTCATGGAAAGGCATGCCGGTCCTGGCGGTCGTGCTGTTGGGCGGATTTGTCGTAAATTCCCTGTGGTGTTTATTTTTGAACTTGAAGAACAAAACCATCGGCGATTATGCAAAATCTTCCACGCCCATTATTCCCAACCTGTTTTTCGCCGCCCTGGCCGGGGCCATTTGGTGCTCGCAATTCATATGCTTTAAAACCGGCGAGCCTGCTATGGGCAAAATCTCTTACGTCGGCTGGGCGGTGCTGATGGCCAGCTCGATACTGTTCAGTTCGCTTCTTGGCATATTCTTGGGCGAATGGAAAAATACCAGTAACAGGACAAAAACTCTTCTTGCCTTGGGATTGGCGTTTTTGGTGCTGTCCTCCGTGGTCTCGGCATACAGCGGTTACCTTCAGAAGTAAGAATTGAGCCCCTGCCGGAGATTATTGAGTCTGTGATAAGTTAAGTCGCCAGCCGGCGGACCGGGCTAGCATGATATTCTTCTGATGACCATGCCCAAGACCGATGCAAGTCCTGTAACCTCGCCCGAGAAAGACGAAATCGCGCAGCCGCGGTTTTGGGCCGGGCTGCGGGTTTGGCTCATGGAAACATCCGGCGCATTGGGCGACTTGGGAATGTTCATTCCGCTCTTGGCCGGAATGGTCTCGCTGTGCGGATTGCAACTCGGGCCGGCGCTGGTTGGGGCGGGCCTGTCGAATATCGCCACCGGACTGATCTTCAAAATCCCCCTGGCCGTGCAGCCCATGAAAGCCATCGCCGCCGTGGCCATCAGCGAATCGCTGACCGAAAACGAGATCCTGGCGGCCGGCATCATCACCGGCGCGGTCGTGCTGTTCCTGGCCTGGTCCGGGGTGATCCAGCGCCTCGAGCGCTACATCCCCCGCGGCGTTGTCCGCGGTTTGCAATTGGCGCTGGGGCTGAAGCTTATTAGCAGCGCCGTGCAAATGATCGCGGCATCGCAAACATCATTCAACCTGACTTTGGCCCTGTTGGCGGCCGGATGCGTGCTTGTCGGATGGCGGATCAAACATTTTCCATCCGCGCTGGCGGCGTTTATCATCGGGCTGGTTGCACTGGGATTTACTCATCAAGAACTTTTTCGCACGCTGCGATTTGGCTTGGGCTGGCATCTTCCCGACTTGATGCACTGGCATGCCTGGACGACCGGGCTTATGTCCGGGGCCTTGCCGCAAATCCCGCTCACACTGCTCAACTCGGTGTTCGCGGTCTGCGCGCTTTCGCTCGATCTTTTTCCCCAAAGGCCCGCTCCGCCGCGGCGCGTGGCAATGTCGGTGGGTTTGATGAACGTGCTGTTTTGCCCTTTCGGCGCAATGCCCATGTGCCACGGCGCGGGTGGACTGGCCGCCCAGTATCGGTTCGGCGCCCGCTCCGGCCGGTGCAACCTGATCCTCGGAACCGCCTTGATTTGCCTGGGCCTTGTGCTGGGCAACTCGTTGTTAGGGGCCCTGCAAAATTACCCCCGCGGCGTCTTGGGCGTGCTTTTAATCGTTAGCGGTGGAGAACTGGTTTTAGTCTGCCGCGACCAGCTTGCCCGCCGCATCTGGATCCTGCCCGCCTTAACCGCCGCCGCCTGTTTGGCCTTTCCGCTGTGGATCGGCTTCCTCGTCGGCTGGGCGATATCTTTTGCAGTAGAATAAAGTTGCCAGGAACCTTTTTTCAGGAACCATTTTTATATTGTTTTGTTTCTCTTTCATAATCTTCTGGCAGGTCCATGTCGTCGATGACGTTGGGGGCGGGAAATTCTACCTCGCAAACGTCTTCGGGATGCGCGTGGAGCAGGCCGCGCAGGCCGACGTCGTCGTAGCGGTTTAGAATCTCCTCGCGATAGCGCATGGCGAACATGAGCGGGTGGCCGCGGCGGCCCTTGTGGATCGGCGTTGCGATTCCGCGCCCTGATGTCTGAAAGGCTTGCACCAGCGCGGCAACGACCTCGGCCGTGACGCCCGGCTGATCGCCCAGCACCACCAGCACGGCCTCGCAATCCTCTGGCATGGCTCGCAGCCCGCAGCGGACCGAACTGAGCATCTCCGCTTCCGGATCAGGATTGATTATGAGATCCACTCGCCGGCCGGCAAGTGCTTCGGCAATAAGGCCGCCGTCCGGGCCCACTATCACGAATACCCGATCGACCGGGCTGCGAAGCGCCTCATCAACGATCCGCGCGATCACCGGCCGGTCGCCCAAGCTGAGCAGGAGCTTTTGAGCACCCATGCGACGCGATCGGCCGGCGGCAAGGACGATGGAGCAGATCATGAACACATCATTTAGGGGCTATAACAAAACCTCCCCTCTCCCTTTGGGAGAGGGGCCAGGGGTGAGGGCATTTTCAAATGGATACAAAGTTTTTTTAGAGTTCCTTTGTTTGAATTTTTGGCGCGGCCCCTTTGCGGCGGACGGCGATCAGTTGGGCGACGATGCTGGCGGCGATTTCGGGTACGGTCACCGATCCGATATCCAGGCCGATGGGGGCGTAAACGCGATCGAACTCGGCCGCTGTTGCCAGGCCCGAATTGACAAACTCCTTGCGCATCATCTCCACTTTGCGGCGGCTGCCGATCATGCCGATGTAGGCCGCCGGCTTCTTGAGGCAGGCTGCCAGGGCTTCGGCGTCGTGTTGGTGCCCCCGGGTGACTATGACAATGTACGTATCGTCGCCGATCGTCAGGCGGCCGATTTCCTCATCCACCTGACCGCAGCATGTGGTTGCTCCTTCGGAAAACAAACCAGCGGCCGTGAATTCCATGCGGTCGTCAAGGACCAGGATATCGAATCCCACCAGATCGGCTTGCAGGGCAAGGGCCTGGCCCACGTGGCCGCCGCCGGCGATCACCAAGAGCGGATTGGCAACGAGCGACTCGACCAGGACTTCGAGGCATTGCTCTTCCTGAGGCGATTCATTTACAAACAGAGCGGTTTCCTCACGCGCCAGAACTGAGCGAAGGGAATCGGCGTTGGGAAAGGCGAAATCAGCGGGGATTTCCCCTTCCGTGAAAAAAAGAACGTCGATATCCGGGACATATTCAATTTCCGGCCATTTTTCGCCTCTGACCGTGGTCAGCAGCACGCCTCGCTGCCGGCGTTGTCGGGCCCTTGCCGCGTCTGCATAGGCTGTGTGGCGCTGGGCCTCGAACGGATCGACGAGCACGCGCATCACTCCGCCGCAAATGGGATCGCTGTTTTTTACGGCATTGCCTTCCAGATTGAAGTCGAACACCAAGGGCCGTCCGATTTTGAGGGCCTGGACCGCGAGTTGCTGGGCCCGGGCTTCGACCGCTCCGCCGCCGATTGTGCCCAGGATCGCACCGCTTGTATCGACGATCGCCTTTGCGCCTGCTTTGCATGGCGTGGAGCCTACGGCCTTCAAAACCGTGGCAACGGCGAAATCGCTGTCCTTATCGCAGCGGTCCGCTATGGCTTGATGAATGTCTCTTGGCGGTCGGCTCATATTATTGGAGATATAAAACTACGGAAAGACAGTGTCATAGCCCATATGAAAATCGAGCCAAGCCCACGGGTTGCAACCCGTGGGCTTAAAAGTTTTTTCAATCACGTTTGTGTTGTTGAAGGCAGGCGCATGGGCATTCGGCGGATGCGCGTCCCGGTGGCGTGAAATATTCCGTTCGCAATGGCCGGGGCGATGGCGATGATGGGCGTTTCGCCGGCCCCTGCGCTGGGCAAGTCGGGGCGGTCGAGCAGGTGGACGTCGATATCAGGCACGTCGCTGAAACGGGGCACTAGGTAATGTTTGAAATTGGCATTTTGTATCGCGCCGTTTTCAAAGCGCATTTCCTCGCGCAATGCCGGCCCCATTCCCATGATAATGCAGCCTTGCACTTGCGAAGTGAGATTGGCCGGATTCAGGATCGCGCCGCATTCGAAGGCCTCGCACACATGGCGAACAGTGAAACTGTTATTCGCCTGATCAACGGCGATTTCGGCGCAGGCCGCCACAACAGAGTTCTTTTCAGTTCCACAGGCCAGTCCAAAACCGATGCCGGGCTGCTTTTGCTTCACCTTTTCACGCCAGTTGAACTTCTTGGCTGCCTCTTCGAGCACCGCGCGGAGTCGGAGATTTTCCAGGTGCGCGAGCCGGAAATCCAGCGGGTCCATGCCCGCGGCGGCGGCCAGTTCGTCCATGAAACTCTCCCTGGCGAAGTTGTTGGCCGTAGCTGCCAGCGCCCGGTACGAACTTTGCCGCAGCGGCGAATCGGATTGCACGAAACGCCAATTTTTCTTGCCGGTTTTGTAAGGCGTGTCAAGTCCCGCCTGGCCGGAGTTGATATTAATGTAATGCCATGAGGTCAACATGCCTTTGTCGTCCAGGGAGGCTTCGATGTCGATGACCGCGGCCGGACGGAAATAGGCCCAGGTGAATTCTTCTTCGCGGGTCCATTTTAGCGACACGGGTTTGCCGGCCGCCCGGGCCAGGCGCGCGGCTTCCACGGCTGCCTCGCCTGTGTGTTTTCCGCCGAAACCGCCGCCATAATCGGGCACGATCACCCGCACGCCGTCGTCGGGCACGTGGAACGCGCGAACCAGTTCGCCCCGGCAACTGAACGGATTTGACGTTCCGGTCCAGACCGTCAGCTTGTCGCCGTTCCACTCGGCCACGGCTGCCCGGGTTTCCATGGGCGTGTGCTGGACGTAGGACACGTCATAAGTCTGTTTGAGAACTTTGCCGGCATTGGCCAGTTCCTCGGCATAAGGATTTTTCGCCGCCTCGCTCCGCACGTGCTTGCGCAGGTAATCGAATATGTCTTGGCTTGAGGATTGTTCAACGGCAAGTTCCCATTTTGCCGTGGGCGCAATGACTTCTAAGGCCTTGCGGGCCTGATGGGTGGTAGGCGCGGCCACGCCCACGAATTGGCCGTCTTCAACGGCCACTACGTCTTTCATGGCTTTCGCCGGCGCCAAATCTATGGATACGAGCTTCGCGCCGTAAGACGGCGGGCGTAAAACTTTTCCGTGATACATGCCCGCAAGGGTGATGTCGGAAGGATACTTGTGCGCGCCTGTTACTATGTCGCGGGCATTCGGACGCGGGACCGATGAGCCCATGATTTTCCATTCTTTGACTGGCGTCAGCGTGATATCGGCGGGCGGCGCCTGCCCAAAGGCCTTTGCAAGTTCGTCGCTTCCGGCCAGGTCGCCGTAGCTCAGCGTGCGTCCCGTGTCGGCCTGGGTGATCTTGCCGTCGCGGACTTCCAGGGTCGAGGCGTCCACGCCCCAGCGCTCGGCGGCGACTTGAACGAGTGCCTGCCGAGCCGCTGCCGCGCCCTGGCGCACGGTCGGCACGGTCCGCGGCGTGGTCATGCTGCCCGCGGTGACTCCGTCGTCGGGCGTGAGGATAGTGTCGGCGGTAGTTAAATCCACCTGCGAAACGGGCACGCGCAATTCCTCGGCGGCGGCCTGTGTCAGTTCGGTGCGAGCGCCTTGGCCTTCTTCCACTTTACCGGTCAGGACGGTGATTTTACCGTCCTTGGCGATGTGGATTCGGGCGGAGACGTTTACAGGGCGTCCGCCGCCCGGTCCGCCCCTGCGCTGACCCAAGGCGGTGCCGGCGCTAACGGTGATGAGCAAGCCCGCCCCAAGCGCCTGCACGAAGCCGCGGCGGGTGATGCCGAAGTCGTAAGGGACGCGTTCGATGGATTCTTGATATTCGCTTTGCGGAAATTCGCTGGATTCGTCGTATTCGTCGAATTTTTGGATTGTGGTCATGGCACTTGCCTCCCGGTGTTGGCCGCCCGTTTGATGGCTTTTTCGATTTTGGGATAGCCGTTGCAGCGGCAGAGATGTTTTTCCATGCCGGAGCGGATTTCGGCGTCGGTGGGATTGGGCGTATCTTTGAGCAAGGCCGCGGCAGCCATGATCATGCCCGGCGTGCAATATCCGCACTGGAAAGCGCCCTCGGCTAGAAAGGCCTCTTGCACGGGATGCAGCTTGTCGCCGGCGGCCAGGCCTTCGATCGTCTGGATTGTCTGCCCTTCGGCGTCGGACACGGGCGTGATGCAGGAGAATGCGGTTTTGCCGCCGAGGATCACCGTGCATGCGCCGCATTGTCCTTCGCCGCAGCCGAGTTTGGCGCCGGTCAGTTGCAGGTCCTCGCGCAGCACCTCGAGCAAGGGCCTGTCAGGATCGGTGGTCACCGATTTCTGCCGGCCGTTCACGGTGAAAGTAAAAGTCTTGTCCATGAGCGATTCTCCTAATAACGATTTCTTAAACCATTTGTAACAGCTTACCCAACATTGTATCTAATGAATATGCCACCATTTAGTGAACCAATCAGACGCCATGCAACGTATTGGTAAAATGTCAAAAAGCATTTTGGCGACGCCTTCGGATGCTTGACACCCCCCTTTTAAGTGTTATACTGAGAAATTAATCAATTCTTCATGTTTATATTTACCGTAGCGTGTCCGCCGGAGTTTGGAAGAAACTCTTCCGCAGACCAAGATTTTCCAGCATTGTAAACCATACCGGAAAGGAGAACTCAAGATGGCGACAATCGCGAGCGATGCGGCTCAGAAGCAGGTGGATACTTTTGCCGATCGGGTGCGTACGATTCGCAATAGCCTTCACGAGGTGGTGGTGGGGCAAGACGACGTGATCGACCAGTTGTTGATTTGCGCGCTTACCGGATCGCACGCCTTGCTGGTGGGCGTGCCGGGTTTGGCCAAAACGCTGATGGTCAAGGCCCTGGCCGCGGCCTTTCAGTGGAAATACGCGCGGATTCAATTCACGCCGGACCTGATGCCCGCCGACGTTACGGGCTACGAGCTTTTGGGGCGGGGCGATGATTCGCAGGGGCCGACCATGGTCTTCAGGCCCGGTCCGGTGTTCGCCAATCTGGTGCTGGCCGACGAAATCAACCGCGCCGCGCCCAAGACGCAATCGGCCTTGCTCGAGGCTATGGCCGAGCGGCACGTCACTGTGGGCGGAAAAACATATATGCTGGAAGAGCCGTTTTTGGTGGCGGCCACCCAGAACCCCATCGAGCAGGAAGGCACCTATCCGCTCCCCGAAGCACAACTGGACCGCTTCATGATGGAAATCCGTATCGGTTATCCTTCGCCCGATCAGGAGGAGGAAATCGTCATGCGCACGACTTCCGGTATTCCCGAATTGCCCGAGGCCTCGCTCAAGCGGGAGGAATTTTTGCAATTGCGCGATTTGGTGCTGGCCGTGCCTGTGGCGAAAAACGTGGCGGCCCAGGCGGTGCGAATCTGCGGCACTAGCCGGCCCGAAGACTCGCGCGGCGACAAAATGGTCCGCGATTACGTGGCTTGGGGCGCGGGTCCGCGCGGATCGCAAAATCTGGTCTTGGCCGCCAAGGCCCGCTCGCTCCTGGTGGGCCGGTCCGCGCCTATCATGGACGACCTGCTGGCCGTCGCCCTGCCCATTCTGCGGCATCGTATAATCGTAAATCATCGGGCGGTGGGCGATTCGATCACCTCGGCGGACATTGTCAAACATTTGTTGAAAGAAGTCGCGGCATGAACGCCACCACGACCAGCCGGTTTTTGGACCTGCGCGCGCTTACGGCCCTGGCACACATGCGGTTTTCCACGCGCCGCCGCGTGGAAGGCGCTTTCATGGGCTATCACCAGTCGCGGCAGCAGGGCGGGGCAGGGGAGTTCGCCGATTTTCGCGAATACACGGGCGGCGAAGACCTCCGCCGCCTGGATTGGAAGGTCCTGGCCCGCACGGGCAAGGCATTCGTTCGCTTGCACGAAGAAGAAACCAATCTGCACTGCACCTTGGCTATCGATGCCAGCGGCTCGATGCGTTTCGGCGCCGAGGGTCCGCGCAACACGGCAGGTTCCAAGTTGGAATACGTGCAATACCTGGCCACAGCTCTTTCGCACGTGATAAGCCGGGGCCAGGATCAGGCGGGCCTGGCCGTGCTCGACGGCGGCTTGCGCGAATTGCTCGCCCCGGGCGCTACGGCGTCGCACATCGGACTCCTCCAGGAAGTCGTGGAAAACATCGCCCCAAAACCCTCCACGCACATGGCCGGCGGATTACGCGACTTGTTCGAGCAGTCCACGCGCCGCGGGGTGCTGCTCTTGATGAGCGATTTCCTGATGGAGGACTTGGAAGACGTGTTCGCCGCGCTGCGATTGTTCCGCCATCGCGGCTGGGACATCGTCATCCTGCATATAGTGCATCCACTTGAGGAGCGATTGCCCGATGGCATGGCATATCGTTTCGAGGGCATGGAAAACAACGGACGCGTAAATTGCTCGCCCAGCGAGATCCGAATGGCTTATCGCGATCGATTCGGCGCGCACCTGGCGATGGTCCGCCAATTAGCCTTGGCCGGCGGCTGCGACTACCGCCGCGTATCGACGGCCATATCGTATTTGCAAACC
>JBEKSO010000157.1:0-8772 GCA_049516935.1 Thermoguttaceae bacterium | reverse complement strand
GCTGGGCGGCGTGCTGGGTGTGATGCTGGGCATTGGTTTTACCTACGGGATAACATATGCCATCAATACGATTTTTACTTTCACAAAATGGCCGGTGACTATTTCGATAAACTCAATTATCATCGCCTTGGCGTTTGCCGGGTCGGTGGGATTGTTCTTTGGCTATTACCCGGCGCGAAAGGCGAGCAAACTCGATCCCATCGAGGCCCTGCGATACGAATGATTGTAGCAGGCACACGGAGTGTGTCGTTCACCTGGCTAGTTGTAGCGAAAACAACACAAACGGCACACGGAGTGTGCCTGCTACAATACGGCGGATACCCCATAACAAATGCAATGTCATTGACCCTATACCACCCGCAAGAGGCATGGATGGGTTTTTCCGGTCGGAATAGGACTTGGAAGGCTGTAAATCTTGACTATTCCCAAAAGGTTGACAGTTACCCGACAGCGACGATAAAGTGAAATAGTAGAAATAGTATGGCATGAGACGGTAATATTTACCGGGAAATTCTAAAGACGCAACATCAATCGCTACAGGAAGTTATTGTTAAAAATAAGGAAGACATCCACACAGTTTTCTGACGTGCAGCAACTGATTTATTGGTAATATTGGCATATAGATTGCTAAAAATATTAAGATAACAATTGAGTTTCACTGCCTAAGGGAGTGACATTATGGCTAGAACGGGCGCTGTTTGGGGGATCGATGTAGGGCAATGCGCGCTTAAGGCCTTGCGATGCCGAGCCACCGCCGCGGCCGACAAGATCGAGGCCGACGCCTTCGATTACATTGAATATCCCAAGATACTCAGCCAACCGGACGCCAATCCGGCTGAATTGATCGATGAAGCCTTAAAGCAGTTTTTGTCGCGGAATTCGGTGGGCGGCGACAGCGTGGCGATTTCGGTGTCGGGACAGGCGGGTTTGGCGCGGTTCATCAAGCTGCCTCCGGTGGAGGCCAAGAAAATACCCGACATTGTGCGCTACGAGGCCAAGCAGCAAATCCCCTTCGACTTAAACGACGTTATTTGGGACTACCAGCGGTTGGGCATCGGGGTCGAAGACAAAGGCTACGCCCTGGAGACGGAGATCGGTCTTTTTGCCATGAAGCGAGAAGCGGTGTTCCGGGCGTTGGAGCCCTTTCAGAAATCCGGCATAGAAATCGATTATGTGCAATTGACGCCCCTGGCCTTGTACAATTATTTACTTTTCGATCAATTGCGGAACCTGCCCGAGCCCGATGAATACGATCCGGAAAATCCGCCCGAATCGACGGTAATTCTTTCCCTGGGAACCGACGCGACCGATCTGGTCATTACCAACGGATACAAGGTCTGGCAGCGGAGCATACCCTTGGGCGGGAACCACTTTACCAAGGCCCTGACAAAGGAGATGAAACTTACCTTTGCCAAGGCGGAGCACTTGAAGCGCAACGCCACGGCGGCGGCCGATCCCAAGGCGGTGTTCCAGGCCATGCGTCCGGTATTCAACGAATTACTCACGCAGTTGCAGCGTTCCATCGGCTACTTCAGCAATTTGGAGCGGAGCGCGAAGATCGGACGGATCGTGGCCTTGGGCAACGCCATGAAACTGCCCGGCCTGAGGCGTTATTTGGCGCAAAGCCTGGGCTACGACATCGAGCGGGTGCAATCGTTCCGGGGGCTGGTGGGTTCGCAGGTTCTTTCATCGCCCATTTTCAAGGAAAACGCCATTTGTTACGGGATATGCTACGGGCTGACGTTGCAGGGTTTAGGCAAACCGGGATTGCACACCAACCTTTTGCCCAAGGAAATCGTCAAGGATCGCTTGATCAAGGGGAAAAAGCCGTGGGCGGTGGCGGCCGCGGCTTTATTGCTGTTGGGTTGCGGCATCAGTTACGGGGCATATGCCATGGCCATGAACTCTGTGGAAGCAAGCTCATGGAAATTTGCCACCGAGCAGGCCAACAGCGTCATCGGGCAAAGCAACGGACTGAAGTCCGAGGCGGGCGCGGCCGAAGGCGGTTTCAAATCCACCGATCAGATCGGCCAGCATTTGGTAGGCAACGTGGAAGGGCGGATCAGGTGGTTGGAATTGATCCGCGCGATAGATCAGTGCCTGCCGCCGCACAAAAACCAGAATGCAAAAGCAACCATAAACAGCAAAACTCCGGCGGATGCCGCCGCAAATCCGGCCGACGGAACGAGGGTGAAAATCAGCAATGGCGAGGAGTTGCACGTGAAGAACCTGGAGTGCCAATATTGCGACGACGTTTCCGCCTGGTTTTCCCTGGCTAAGCAATGGGACAAGGCGCCCGACGCGTCGGCGCAGCCGGTTGGCGCAACGGCCGATACATTCACGGCGGCGCCGGCCGCGGCCGCGACTCCGGCCGGCGAGCAATCCGGCGAGCAGGCCAACCTCGGCGGTCCCAAGGGGCCCGGCTGGATCGTGAAACTCGAGGGCTGCCACTATCACAACGACTCGGGCGACAATTCCGGCGCGCAATACGTCCGCAACACGCTGGTTGACAATTTGCTGAATACAAAGGTGGAATTACCCAACGACAAGGGCGTACTGGAATCGGTCTCCATGCAGGAACTGGGGATCACGTATCCGATATTGGTGAATCCAAAGAAACTTGAAGATGAAGAGATTGATACTCCAATCGCAGGCGCCGAGGGCGGAGGAAGAAGAGCGGATGGGTCCGACAGGATTAAATTGCAGCGTTTTGATTTTAACGTGCAGTTTTGCTGGCAACCCAAGTCGCCCAGCGAACGCCGCGCATTGAAGGAAAAGGAAGCCGCGAACAAGGCCCAACAACCGGCCGGCGGAGAACAACCGCGGGTACAGCCGTGACGAGAATAATGAGTGATGAATAATGAATGATGAATGATCAAGAAACCGCTTGCGGTTTCGCGCCGATAACTGATAACCGGGATAAAACAATGGACAAATTGAAACTAATTCTGGATTTTTTCAAAAAGTACCTTTTCTGGTTCGTATTCGCGGGGACGATCATCCTGGTCCTGGTATGTTGGTGGATGTCGACCGCTTTGTTGGCAAAAAGTTTTCAACTGGAACAGGTGAAGATCAAGAAAAAATTCGACGAAGTTAAGACGATTGCAGACGATCAACAGCGTCATCCAACTCAGAAATATATTGATGCGGTTAACGATAAGCATAAGGAATTGAAAGAAGGGGTGCTTAAGGTTTGGGAGACTCTTTACAAGGCTCAAAAGGAAAATAATCCTTGGCCGAGGGAGGTGCTTGGCGAATCGGCCGCCGCTAAAATCGATAAGATGGGCGCTAATGACACGATACCCACCGAGCTTCGGGAACGATACCAGAACGGCATCAAGAAATACTTTCCCATTTTATACAAAATCATCGACTTGCGTCATCCTTCAGAGGGGGCTGAAGGCGGCGGCGGAGGCAATGCGGCACCCGCCCCCCGGCAGTTCATGGGCTATAGGATTCCCATAATTGGAGGGCGGCAAACGGGCGCCTCGGACAGCGCCGATTGGGTCGGCACGGTCGATTGGGATGCGACCGATCAGCAGCGATTGGAGGATCGATTCAAATGGGAAAGGGTGCCGGATTCGGACGTGATTCGATTAGGGCAAGAAGATTTATGGGTTTATAAAACTCTGCTACAGGTGATAAGCGGGACCAATAATGAAGGCGATCCCCAGCGCCCGATCATCGTGCCCAACGTCAAGCGAATCGAATGGATCCAAATCGGCGCCGATGCAATCGGCTCCTGGTCGGCGGCGGAGCAATCCGTTTTCAAGGCACCAACTGAAGCGGCGGTCCAAGCCTCAACTCCAAGCGGAGCAAGATCTGCGCCCACGCGTGATGCGGCCGCCGCCCAAGACAGTAAAGAGCAATTGCTGAAGGATCGTTATGTGGACGACAAGGGCCTTCCGTTGGCTGCCGATGCCAAGTCGCCTTATTCGGAATTCAAAATGATGCCCATCAGCATGAAATTGTACATGGATCAGCGTAAAATCAGCAAATTGCTGGTCGAATGCGCCAACAGTCCGATGCCCATCGAAGTTCGGCGGGTGAGTATTCGGCGTGTTGCGAGCGAGTTACTCGACTCCGGAACAACGGCAGCCGCAAGCCCGGCCGGCCCCAGCAGAGAATATAATCGCAGGACCGTGGATGTTCGCGGGCCCGCCAGACCGACCGGCGCAGGAGGCGGCGGTGAAGAAGGCGGAGCCGGGTCGTATGATATTCCCGTGGAAATACAAGGTATTATTTATATTTACAGTCCGCCCGATCTCAACACATTGGGAACCGGGACAGCCGGGGAAAAACCGGCTGAAATCCCTCCGGGCGCTGCTCCGGCCGCCGAAGCCGGCGCGCCTGCGCAACACCCGTAGCAGTCCCGGCGAACCCCGGGGAAACCGCGCCCGCCAAGCCTTAGAGGCGGAAAAAAGGATGAGGGATGAAGGATTAGGGATGAGGGATGAATAAAAAACAATAAATGCCAGGGAGCCGTAAAAAAACCATACAAATTAGGAGGTCAGACATACTTTTTTGGCCCGAAAAAGTCAGGCAAGGATGCGTGTCCACCTGTCCAAATCAAAGCGGCGAGGAAACATACAATGAAACTAAAAATCAGTTTCGATAAGAAGGCGATCGGAAAGTTTTTTCTCGAACACTCGGAAAAAGTGCTGCTGGGTGCGTTTATCCTCGTGTTTGCGGTCATAATTTACGGGGCGGCGGTGCGGCGGGACAGATTCGACAAGAATCCCAGTGATCTACTCGATAAAAGCAGCAGTGCCAAGCGTTCGCTGGAAGGCGAACGCCCCGAGATGCTCAAGGAACTGCTTCAGGAGCTGCAAGTCAGGGAGGATAAAGGGGATTATAGAAAAGATGCGGATAAAATCGCCGAATTCAACAAACAGGGGATTAGCGTAAAGCCGTACGAGTGCGAGGCATTGGACAAGCCGTTGTTCGGCCAGAGAGGAAAGCGCGGGCAGCCCGAGCTTTATGACGTGGACGAGCTTCGCGCGGCTGCCGATTTCGGCGCATTTCAAGTTGTTGAGACACCCGGGGGCGGCCCCGCTGCACCGCCTCCGCAGCCGGGAAGCCGGGCACGGGCTCCAATCGCGCGCGTTGCCGGGAACACCACTGTTCGCGGCAAGCACTGGGTGGTGATAACAGGATTAGTGCCCGCCGAAATGCAGGCGAATGCCTATCGCAAGACCTTTGCGGACGCAATTGCTTATAATCCTGCCAACGACGTGCCGACTTATGTCGACTATACAGTGGAACGGGCCGAGATCAACAGTCCGGCCGATGAAAAAAATCCTAATTTCACGAGGAAATTCAACTCCGTCGATGCCGAAACAGAGGCCACCAAGGATTGGTCGCAACAGCAGCCGGACGTAGTGGATATCAAGTACATCGATCCGATATTGACGTTTCCCCTTGGTCCGCTGCAGAACCGCGGCTGGGGCGCCAACGTCGCACACGCGCCAAAAATTCCCCTCTTAAATCCCTTGGGCGGAACGGACGGCGATGCCGGTGATAGGGCAGACGCTCAAAACGGCGCCGACAATCCTCCCGCTGAAGCAGGTCCTGCGCCCGGACAGTACAGGGGATCACCCGGCTTTAGAGGCGGTCCACGAAATCCGATTGTACGCACAGATAGAGGGGGAGGCTACGGCGGGGAGTCGAGCGCATATAAATTGTTGCGTTTTTTCGATTTTACCGTCGAGCCGGGCAAGAGTTATATTTATCGAGTGAGCCTGGCCTTGAAGAATCCGAATTTTCAAGTTGACGCAGGCAAATTGGAGAATGCGGATTTTGCCAAGGAAAAAAACCTTTATACGAAACTTCCCACGGCAAGTGAGCGTGTTGACGTGCCCAAGGATACTCAAGTATTGGTCGGTGCGGCAAAAACGGAGGCCCTGGAGCCGGGAAAGTTCCCCGTGGTATTGTTGACGTGGGCACAAAACGGTCGAGCAGGCTACTATTCCCTTACGAACGTCGATCATGGGCAGGTTCTTAACATCAAGAATCAAACTGTCGTTCCAGTGGCACCTGAATCGCCTTCCCCCGCGCCCCCGGATGCGGAAGATGTAAAAGCCGATTTAATTACCGACGCCACGCTGCTCGATAAGGAGGGGGGAAAAAAGTTCACCACTGGCAAAGACCACAAATTGAGCGTACCGCGTGACATGCTGTTCATGATGGTAAACGGCAAGTCGATAAGCCTTATGCTGCGCGATGAACTGGACGATATGTCCGAGATCAATCGGATAACGACCAAGGCGGAAACCGCTCCAGGCCCTGGAAGTCGAGGGCCGGCCATTCGTGGAGCAACAGATCCCAGGAATCTTGTACCCGGCGGGGCAGAGCCCGGCAGAGGGCGTACGCCGGCAAGGCCTTAAAAATACCGGGATTATTCAATGCGAAGCGCGAAACAGCAGTCCTAAGGGCAGGGCTGGCAACTTGTTTGCGATTCCTTGCTTGCGTATTGTGTTAGTGTAAATTCCGGGTTAAATGTGTTCTTTTTGTAGGAATGGCGTCTTGGATTATGCAGATATCTTTTCTCATCCAGCGAAACTGTGGGGATAAAGGCACTTTCCCCCCTCCCATAGTAGTAGCCGTACAATCACCAGTTGGTGGTATTGGCAAAAAATAGGAGGTTTGCGGGGTGAAATTCTTAAAAATGCCCTTGACCTAAGTACGTGCAACCGGTATTTAACCCGCTCTTATCTGATTAATCCCTGAAAATTGTTGGGGGAATTTTGCGCGTCTCAAAAGGAGATATCTTTTGAACACGACCGCATCAACACGCATCGGCTGTGTGCTAGTGGCAATATTGACATCGGCAGGTAGGGCTGCGGCCGGACCGCCGCAGAGCAACGGGAACGCTGCGCCGGCCGCGGCCGGCAGCGTTTCGGCGGCAAGTTCTCAAGCGGAGGACAAAGGCCAACAAGCGGCTGATTTGCTGCGCCGTGCCCGACAGGCCATGGCCGAAAATGATCTGACGGCGGCGGAATCGCTGATTGCGCAGTCCGAGTCGTTGGGCGTGGAGTACAACAGTTTTCATTTGGGCGATACGCCGAAAAAGGCGCGCCGCGACTTGGAGCGGAAGCGGAGCGCGGCGGGTCCGACAAAGCCCAGCCAGCTCTTTTCCCCGCTGGCGGGAACTAAGAAAAATGCACCGGCAAGCGATCCGTTTGCGGTCCAGACAAGCGGCACAGCGGCGTCCATGCCGGATACAAAGCAGGTAATGCCTTTGCCCCGCGTCGACAGCGGCGTACCGGTCGATGTGCCGGCGGTACTCAGGGCCGCTTCACCGCAGGCTCCGGCATACCGGGATTACCCTTCGACGGAGCCGAGCGAAAACGACTTGGCCTTGCCGCCGTTTCTGGCCAAGGGATCGGCGCAGCGCGCCGGCGGAGTTGGCAGTGAAATCAAGATGGGAAGCGGTTCCGCGTTGCTTGGCGCGCGACGTGCGTTGGCAGTCGGCGATATACGCCGCGCCGGCGAATTCGTACGGCAAGCCAAGAATCAAAATCTGCAATACGGCCCCATGGACGACACGCCGGAAAAGGTGGAGGCCGCCATTCAAAAAGTGCATGATCTCTCTTCTCTGGAGAAAAACAGCGAAGTCTACCGCCGCACTTACGCGCGGAACATGATGGAACAGGCCGAGGCCTTGATGCAATACGGCGAATTGGATGAATCCGAGCGCCTGGCCAGCGTGGCGGCTGCGCAACAGGTATCATACAATCTTATTGAAATGAAACCGCAGGATTTGCTTTCGCGGATAGCGGTGATGCGATCGGGCCAAACGCCGCCGGTTCGCGGCGTGGGGGGCGGCGACGCTCTCGGGGGCGTGCAACTTCAGCCCGGGCTCATCCCGCGTCAAGACGCATCCATGGAACTGGTCCGCCAGTCGCGCGAAGCCTTGGCGGCCGGCCAGTTGGATCGGGCGGAAGAACTTGCCCGCAAAGCGCAACAGGCGCGGCGGGGCGACTCGGCGCCGGCGTCCGGCGAAGACCGGCCGGAACTGGTGCTTTCGGACATCAGCAAGGTGCGGGAGCATGAATCCTCGGCGGTGGTTCCCGCCGCCAATAACGAAGCCGTACGAGCCATGGGCGGAGAAGCCAAGCACGTGGCGTCGGCGGCGGTGTACGATCCGGGCAACGATCCGACGCGGAACGTCACGGCCTCGGCCAGTCCAGGCGAGTCTCGACCGGTCCCGCGCTATAACTTAGCGCAAAACGGGGCTGCGGCGATGCCGGCTCCGCCGACGATTTCGCCGGAGTCGATTCCCGCGCCCAGTGCGACCGGTCGCGAAGCGCCTCCCGGTTCGGCATTGAGTTTGTTCCAACAAGGCGAAGCTGCGCTTAGGGCCCACGACAGGGATCGGGCATATCAGCTTTTCGTCCAGGCCGCCGCGCGCAAGAACGAATTGGATCCGGCCGTAGCGCAGCGTTTGCAGGATCATTTGCAGTTGCTTTCAAGTCCGGCGCAGCGCGGGGCGGGCCAAACCGGCGGCCAAATGCCCAGTTTGCTGGATGAGACCGCCGCCCGGCAGCAGGTTTTGGCGCGGCAAGTCGCCGCCGATCTGGCGCACCTGGAAGCGAACGCCCGGGCGATGCGCGAAACGGATCCGAAAGGGGCCTTAAGCTCCCTGGAGGAAGGCCGCAAAAAAGTGGAAGCGGCGGGTTTGGAACCGGGCGCGCGGGATCAGTTGCTGCGAAGGGCGGATCGTGCGATCGGGGAAACCAAGCAATATATCGAGGAGAATCAGCCGCGTTT
>JBEKSO010000156.1:0-8830 GCA_049516935.1 Thermoguttaceae bacterium | reverse complement strand
CGATTTAAATATAAAAGTGCACTTTGGTGGCCTGCGCAGGTTTATTCAAGATCAATGCACCGGCCGAGTTGTCTATGTGGGAGCAAAAGGCGGTGATGCCATCTACGCTCATGTGTCGAAGCTTGGCATTCAGATACAACTTGAGTCGAAATCAGCCTTGATGCCTACGCCTTGGGCAACTTTTGTCGATCCTAATGTCCGCGGCCAATTGGCTGTGGATCCAATTCTGGGCTCGTTGCACGTCTATAGCGCCGAGGAGCAGTGCCCCCAATCGCTCGTTCCAGTGGACAAGCTGTCTCTGGAGGAGCATCGAATTATTGCCAAAGAGTTCCTTCCCTTCATCCCTGTTGCATCGCAAAGCTCATTCGAAAGCGCCTTGCGCGAAAACGCTTTCTGGCCGAAATGGCGGGCAGCATTCAATTCGCTCGCCGATCGAGAACTATTTCCCCACTGGATGAAATGGAGGTGCACAAAAATAATGACGATTTTTGAGCAAAGGCTGCGATCTGTAGGCATTTCTGATCAGGACCTTGTTTCCGCAATCACCAGCAAGTTCAAGGAGTCAAAACAGATTAAGGTGGCATCGACGAAAAGTACGTCGGCTATGGTACCGACCCGTTTCCGCCGGAGCGTAGGCGACTCGTCAAACTCCCGATCAGGCGCAACAGACGTTCTGTTGCGGAAGATAGCCCATTTGGCAATCGATTCCATGAGCGATAGAGATATTGGTCGTATTTGGATGCCCCTCGGTGCATTAAATGACGCTCTCCAACGAAACAAGTGAACATCGGGTACCCGCCCGCACCGGTGTACTCATTGTTTACCCCAGCCAGTTCCATTCTACAGTGCGCGGACACATATGTCGTCACGCATCACGTGATTGGGAAAATGACAGTGACATTATCCTCCTCTCGATTCCAGAGGCGAGGATGAGGGATCGGAAGTTCGTTGCGAGCGAAATCAACCGGATTGCCTCAAAACTTGAACGAGATCTTCGGCTATTGACCGTTCGAGGTGTCTCTTGCGACCAGGCCCGACTACGCGCTCAGATAATAAGCACGCGTGCGGATCTGGACCTAACGCCGAATAGATTTGGGAGATCGAGACTCCCCAATGCACTTTGCGGGCTGCGCCTTGATTGGCGCGCTAGTGTTACTGACTCTCTGGCGAATGCGTGGGACCACGGCGACGTTAACGAAGCAAGAATCAAGGCTTGGCTCAGCCAGTTCGATGAATTGCAGAGTAATGGGTGGATTGGCGAACGATTGCTCCGCGTACTAGAGTTCTGGTCTTCCGCGAGAATTGCAGAGGGTTTGCAGTTGACCAACGATACTGTTAAGGGCCGCAGCCACGTATGTGTGAACAGACAGCACGCTGGAAAGAGCGCTGATTCTCTTGCCAACAAGATTCAGAAGAGGCTGAAGCAGTTTACGTCTATGGAAGTCACCGATCTGTACGAGGTCTTGGTTAGCCAGGAACTTGCCAATATCCTCTTTGTCGAAGACTCCTTGCTCACTGGAACCGAAGTCACGGGCTTATTGCGATCGCTGCTCGGCAACACACCGGCGAATCGAACTCCAAAGACACCGCGATTGCCAGATCCCGCCCTTCTGCGCGAGAGGAATATCGTGATGCATTTTCTGGTAGCGACCAATATGGGGACCGAGATTCTCAAGCAGTTCCTCGCGGAAAATGCGATCGCTGATATTCAAATTAGCAGGGCAGATGAACTAGATACGTTGACGCCTCTTGGTTTACAAGCACTTCGGGAAAGGAAACTCTTTGACGAGAAGAAATGTGTATGTGACGTCTTGCACCACATTAGTCCAGTCGCTTTTCGGGATGCCCTCATTTGGGGTGATCAAGAACGAATTGAACGAGCGATCATATTTTGCCGCACGGTTGGAGAACAGTTGTTCCGGCACTATCTGGCCGCTATGCAATGGACTTCTTGGCATGAGGAGAGGATTCATCAAGCGTCGCTGGGCGTATGTAGCAGCGGCTTGGCACTCGCTTTTGCTCATTCGGTTCCCAAGGCTACGCTACCACTCTTCTGGATGAATGGTCGAGTCCGTTTGGGCAATAAGGAAATAGAATGGTGCCCTCTTTTCCCGTTCGCTGCATGATGCTACTGTATCCTCTTCCAGCGACAGCCAAGATGTGCAGCGGTATGCCAGTTGTTAGCAAACATTTTCGCAGAGCCACCGACCCGAAGATGCCACCACGAGAAAGTGGCAATATTCCCGATCGTTCGGAGCTAAAAAGGCGATAAGTCCAATTATATATGTCGCACTTTCTGTCAATAATTGGAGTTATCCCCCTTCCACCATCCTTTTTCCTGTTTTTTTCTTCCTGCCGGCATCGGGTCCACTGGCCTTGCCAGTGCTTTGGCCGTAGATTATGGAGTGGCCAATTCCTTCTCTTGAAATCCAATCTCTAATTTGCTACGCTCATCCTCCGTGCCGATAATGTTCTTTGGAATCTCGATTAATAAAGACCAACACGGCGGATCGACCGCCAAACGTGGAAAAATCGCAATTTAGTGCCCAAAAAGAAATAAGAGCCTCCCCGGGCGGATCGTGGAAAAACCGCGTTTTGTTCCCCAACTCGATCCGTGATGTCATTTTGCGAGTGTCGCGGCCAAGGAGCGAATAAGTCCAATTATGTGTGTCGCCAATTCTGGACATTAAGCTGGATTTATTCCCTTTTTCCCTCTTTTTCCCCTTTTCCCCGCCTTTTTCCCCCGTAAAGCGTTATCTGGCCAGCCAGCCGCCGTCAACCGCAATGGTATAGCCATTCAGATAATCCGAAGCCGCGGAGGCGAGAAATACGGCCACGCCTTTCAAGTCGTCCGGCGCGCCCCAGCGGCCGGCGGGAATGCGATCCAATATGGCCTTGTTGCGGGCCGCGTCTTCGCGCAGGGCCTTGGTGTTTTCCGTGGCCATATAGCCCGGCGCGATGGCATTGGTGTTGATATTGTGTTTGGCCAGTTCGCAGGCCATCAGCCGCGTCAAACCCATGACCGCGCTTTTCGAGGAAGTGTAAGAAGGCACGAGGATTCCGCCCTGAAAGCTGAGCATCGAGGCGGTGTTGATGATTTTGCCGCCTCGTCCCTGCTGGATCATCACTTTGACCACGGCCTGGCTGAGGAAAAAGAGCCCCCGGATATTTAAATTCATCACGTCGTCCCAGTCTTTTTCCGTAAATTCCGTAAACGGAGAGCGGCGGATAATACCGGCGTTGTTAAAGAGAATATCTATGCCGCCGAGTTTTTCAAGCGTTGTGTCGACGACCGTTTGGGCGGCTTCTTTCCGCGTCAAATCGGCCGTAATCGCCGCACAGCGGTGGCCCAGCGCTTCGACTTGTTTTTTTGTATCGTTTGTATCCAATACGTCCACGGCGGCGATATTCGCCCCCGCTTCGGCCAATCCCAGCGCCATGGCCTGTCCCAAACCACGCGCGGCCCCGGTGACAATGGCCACTTTTCCATCTAGTTTGAATTTATCAAGTATCGTGCTCATATATTCTCACTTGTTATTGATTTTTCAATATCATCTAAAAAGTTATCAGTTAATAGTCTTCATCGCGAAACCGCAAGCGGTTTTCATTCATCACTCATCATTCATCACTCATCATTCATCACTCATCATTCATCATTCATCATTTATCCCTCATCCTTTATTTCATCTTCCCGACATCAACCTTGTCCATGTCGTCGAACACCTGGTTTTCCCCGCCCATCGCCCAAACAAACTTGTACGAACCCGTGCCCACGCCTGCATGAATCGACCACTCCGGCGAGAGCACGACCTGTTTCTCCCTGACGATGACGTGCCTGGTTTCGTCCGGCTCGCCCAGCATGTGGAACACCAGGGCATCGTTGGGCAGGTCGAAATAGCAATAGACTTCCGTGCGGCGGTCGTGCGTATGCGGCGGGAAGGTATTCCACACGCTTCCCTCGTTGAGTTCGGTGAAGCCCATGACTAGCTGGCAGCTCTTGATCCCGCCGATGCGAATGTATTGGAAGATCGTGCGGCGATTTGCCTCTTTTGCCGAGCCGAGATCGATCCGGTTGGCCTTGTCCAGTCCCGCATGAGTCGTGGGGTAATCCGCATGCGCCGGGTACGACACCAGGTAGAACATGGCGGGCGCCTTTGCCGAATCGCTGGCAAACGACACAGCCCGGCTGCCTCTGCCAATATAGACGCACTCGCGCGGAGCGACCTTATAAGTCGTTCCATCGACCGTGACCGCGCCGGCCTGGCCCAGGTTGATCACCCCGGCCTCGCGGCGCTGGCAGAAGAAATCGCACGCCATCTCTTTGCCGCCTTCCAGCTTGAGAGCCTTGTCCAGCGGCACGATGCCTCCGACAACCGCGCGGTCCACATTGGTGTAGAAGAACTCCGCCAGAGTGGGCTGGAACAGATCGGCCACAAGGAATCTCCCTCGAAGCTCATCAGACGTCATTCGCCGGTACGAATCCCGGTCAGCAGCTTGAATTGTCTTCATGTTTGATTTCCTAATGCGGCTCAATGGTCGCAGCCATGGCCCCCGGTGTATTCACCGGGGGCTAAATAGCGAAAAATTCCAAATAGTGAAATAAACGCGGCGCTGTTACCGCAACAACGCCGTGGCCGTCCACAGGACGGGTGCCTGGCCGTGCAGGTCCCCGGTCTTACGTTGGCGGTCGAAATAGTATTTCTGTTGTGTGGCCAGATCCGGGCCAACCTCCTTAGCCCCTTTGTTCGTGCCCTCGCAGACATCGGTGACATTGCCGTTCTTGTCGATATGCTTGACCAGGCCAAGCCAGGCCTTGCGAGCGGCAGGGGCATAAGTATTTGCATCGAGCCATCCATTTTTTACGCCCGTGACCATGGCAAAGGCGAACATCCCCGTACCTGAGGTCTCGGGCCAGAAGTCCGGCTTGTCGATGAGTTGGTGCCACGTCCCATCGGAATCCTGGTCCGCAAGCAAGGACTCCATCATTTTCTTATAGCCTTCCATGATCCGCGCCCGCTTGGGATGGTCCTGGGGCAGAGAGCCGAGCAGTTCGGCCATGCCTGCCGCCATCCAGCCATTGCCTCGACTCCAAAAGAAGGGCGAGTCCGTGCCGTGGAAGAACAGGCCGTTGGGCTGCTGCAGCTTGTCGAGATAGGCGACCATGGCCAGGGCTGCGCGGTCTAAATACTTGGCGTCATTCGTGGCACGAAAGGCCTGGACCTGCACGGCTGTGATCATGTACATGTCGTCGATCCAATACCTGGCCTCGCTAGTGATCCCGTCCTCTGTTGTTTTCTCCCATTGCTTGTCCGCCAGGCCCTGGCCGATCTCCAGGTATCGCTTGTCTTTGGTCTCTATGTATATCTCCAGGGGCACGATCCCGAAGACCCGGAAGTCCACGTGGGCATTCGGAGAAATCTTTTTAGACCCCTCAGGAGTAAGCAGCGGATCGAACTTCCGAATCAAGCGCGTGGTCAGGTCCTGATCCTTGATCAGCTTGGCCACGGTCAGCGAGCCATACCATGCGCAGGCCTCAGGGTAAATGACGTACTTCCGCCGCTGATTCGTCTCAAATTCGAACTTGCGATTAACAAAGTTCTCGGCCACGCGCTTGCCGACCTCCGCAGGCGAGGCCCCTTCAGGCCAGTTGCCGAATTCCCGGGTCTCGGCCATGCCCTGGGAGACACAGGCTCAGGTCATCATTCCTATCACGCACAACACTATGCTCTTGGAATTAAGATGCATCATCCGTCCTTTCGATATCAAATAATCTCATTGAACTGACACACTGACCTCGATCGGCGAGAGCAGGCCCTGGGCGAACTGGTCCACGTAGGTCTTCCAGGCCTGTTCATCTGGGCATTGACCTGCCTTGTCCCAGCAGAACCCGGCCCAGTAAGAGGCGATGTTGTCCTGCGGCACTCGGGCCAGTATCAGCGTGTCCCGCTTATCATCGGCCTGCTTTATGAACAACTTGGGATCCACAATGACGGCCACGCCCTGGTTGCCTGCCTTCATCTCCATCCGCTCCCACGAGATCAGCCAGCCCCGCTCCGCATTTAGTTCCTGGCGCTCTCCCGAGACCTTCCTGAGCCCGATGGCCGTGGTCAAGTCCCCGGGCTTGTCCGGTTTGTACGCACTGCGGAAGTGGTCGAGGTTCTGACCCGCGTCCAGGCTGATCCGTTTGACCTCGGAGACCATCACCCCATTGACGTCGAACGGCTCGTAGGTCAGTTCGAACATCACTCGGATCGGTCCGCTGGCCAGGACCCTGGAATTCACAAAGTTCTTGGAGACCCAGAGCCGATCCGCGGCCCAAAGGCCGTTGCCGCCGTCGCCACGGCTGGGGCCTGCGGAGTAGAAGTCCCCGCCTTCGCCGGTGTCTTTGTGGTAATTGTCCACCATGTACCAATCGTTGATGACCATGCGAGGCGTACGCTTGGACCAGATGTCCACCGTGCTGCTGGTCAACGGCTCGCGGACCCAGGTCTCCAGGGCCGTGCCGTACATCCGGTGGGCGATCCGGTCGTTCTCCCAGGCGAAGTCGTCGAACCGCTCCCTCACGAACCTGCCATAGGCCCTGAACTGGTCCTTGGTGTAGACCCACTTGTCGCCCACGGACACAGTGAATGTCCTGGACTCGCCTGCGGCGAAGTCCGCCTGGAAGATCACCAGGTCGGGAGTATAGTCGCCGTCCGTGTCAACCGCCTGGCAGAGCAGATCCTTGCCCGCCGCGTCCTTGACGTGGATGCGCATCAGGTCCTTCTCGCCCAACGGCGCCAGGTCCTTGGCCGTTAGCTCGATCGTCTGGCTAGGCCGTGATAATGACAACTTGTTCACGGCCGTCACGGTCATGGGACCGCCCGCGGCCAGGCACGTTGCGGTCAGGGCGGCGATCAACACGAACGTCAAGATTTTTGTCTTCATAAGGTCACATCTCCTTCATAAATTAGCAGACAGGACTCAGTATATCATGAGAAACCGGTGAATCAAGGTGGGGCAAGAATGGCCACTCGGACACTCTTTTCCCACGCCCGCTTCTGTAAAATCCCGTACATAAATACGACCCAGAACATTGAGCTAGTAAGGCTCTGGCAAAAACTGCCCAGGCTAAATTTACGATGTTCTATCGGTCAATGTCAGTTCAAGGCGGGAGTAGGAGCGGGAGCCGGATCCGGAGGCGGAGGGGAATTGAGCGCCCTGGATTTCTGCGCCGGCTCGATGGTGACGTTCTTGAGCGTGACGGTGCCGGCGCCTTCGAGGACCTCGGTGGTCGTGATGCCCTTGAAGGCGCAGTCGGTGAACTTGATGCCGTCGATCGTGGCCCCGGGGAAGCCGCGTATGAACATCACCCGCGGGCTGGCCGAACTGGTCACCTGCTCGATGGAGATGTTGCGGACCGTGGGCGGGAAATCGCCCTTGGGCCCTTCTTCGTAAAGCAGGTCGATTGTGAGTACGGCCTCGGCCACACGCCCGACCTTCACCTTGCGCATAAAGACGCTCTCGATCGTGCCGCCGCGGCTGGCGTTGGTCTTCAGTCGCAGCGCGCGGTCGAGGCTGGGGCTGTCCATCGTGCAGTTCTCGGCGAAGACGTTGCGGCAGCCGCCGGAGATCTCGCTGCCGACGACGACGCCGCCGTGGCCGTCCTTCATCGTGCAGTTGCGGATGACGAAATTCTCCGATGGCGCGCCGACGCGCCGTCCGTCGTTGTTGCGCCCCGACTTGATGGCGATGCAGTCGTCGCCCGTGTCGAAGAGGCAGTCCTCGATCAGCACGTCGCGGCACGACTCGGGATCGCAGCCGTCGTTGTTGGGGCCGTGGCTGTTGATCGTGAGTCCACGCACGATCACGTTGGTGCACAGCACCGGATGGACTTCCCACATCGGAGAATTGACGATGGCGACGCCCTCGACCAGGACGTTCCGGCAGCGGTAGGGCTGGATGAAGTTCGGGCGCAGGAATGAGCCCTCGCCGAACACGCGCTGTTCGACCGGCACGCCCTTCTCGCCCATTTCGTTCAGACGATTGCGGGCCTTGACTTGCCGGGCCGGGTTGGCGCCGGTCTTCTGGTTCCAGCCCCACCAGGTATCGGCCGAGCCCGAGCCGTCGAGCGTGCCCTTGCCGGTCACCGCGACGTTCTCCTGCTCCCAGGCGTAGATCAGCGGCGAATAGTTCATGCACTCGACGCCCTCCCAGCGCGTGAAAACGATGGGATATTTTGCGGGATCGGCGGAGAATTTCAGCGTCGCGCCCTCGGCGAGGTGGAGATTCACGTTGCTCTTCAGGCGGATCGCGCCGGTGTGCCACTGGCCGGCCGGCACGACCACGCGTCCGCCGCCCGCGGCATTGGCCGCCGCGATTGCCTTGGCGATGGCCTCCGTGCAGTCGGCGCCGCCCGCGACTGCGCCGAAGTCGGCGATCGGAAAATCACGATCCGGAAACGCTGGCGCCTTGATGCGGGCGAGGATCGCCTCCGCGTCGGCCCAACCCCGCGCCGCAGCGGTGGCGGCCTTCGACTGGTCGGCCAGCAATTGCTGCACCTCGATGCCGGCGAGGATGAAGGCGGGAATGCCCTTGAGGTCGTTTTCGACGATCGGCTCGCTGATGTAGTATTCGAAAGTGCCGTCGCGCGGCCGCCCTTTCGACGAGGTGAATCCGAGCCCGGCGACCGAGCAGCACTGGACGAGATTCAGCCGCCCGTCCTCGCCGGTGCGCAGCAGATCGCGCACGATGCCCGCATAGCCCTTCTTCACCGCGGGTAGATATTTCTCGCGAGACAGGTAACCGCGGTTGATTCCCTTGGCCAGGGCGTACACGAACATGCACGATG
>JBEKSO010000155.1:0-8841 GCA_049516935.1 Thermoguttaceae bacterium | reverse complement strand
GGAATCGCAACCCGCGGACCCGGGCGTCGTCGGCCGCCAATCGCCGGATAATCGCCCAGGATTGATCGGTCGAGCCATCGTCGACAAAGATAATGTCCAAATCGTAACTCTGCGCGTCGGCCACCTCGATCAACTCCCGGTGCAGAGTTTCCAGGCTTTCGGCTTCGTTGTAAACAGGGATTACGATGGAAAGCATTTTTTAAAGGATGAAGGATGAATAATGAATGTTGAATTAATAATCAAAACCGCTTGCGGTTTCGCGATGCCAATTACCTATTGTTCGCTGTTTACCGTATCCCGTTAATCGTTCACTCTCCACAAATATAGGATAGCAGAAATAATCAACTCCGACACCAGCCATATCAGTCTTAGCAGACCACCGGCGACCGTGGCCATGGCATTGTTGATTCCGCCGGAGGCAAACATTTTTACCAGCAATTCGAGCAAAACCAGATCGCGGACTCCCAATCCGGCAGGAATAAACGACAGGAAACCGGCCACCATCGACAAGGAAACGGCCGCGATAAGCTCCGGCGCGAATTCGATAAAATCTATATCCGTTCCCATTGCCTGAAACGTGGCCCAAAGGCTGGCAGCCGTTAATACCCATACGGGTATCATACACATCCAACCCGCCAGAAGGGTGCCCCAGCCTAGGCGCGATAAAGCGTCGGCAGCGGCGGGATCGGATTTTCCTATCCCGGCAAGACGGGCAAGACGTCGGAAGATCGGGGGCAAAACGGGCAATCCGGAAATAATCATCAGTCCAATCGAGCCCCAAAACAACATGCGTTCCTCGCGCAGCCGCACGGCCAAGATGCAGGCTGCCATGAATGCGCCGACTGCCATCATGGTCAGAGTTTCGAAAAACACGCTCACGGCGGCCACGGCCGTATCGACGCGATGACCGCGGACCATCCCGGTCCGCAGAACGACGACCATGGCCTTGCCCGGCACGTATTTTCCCAGATGCCCGATATAGTAGGCCCGAAGCGTATTTGCCCATCGCACATTTTGCCCCAGCACTTTCAGCACATAGTGCCAAAATGCCGCCGCGGGCAAGTGTCCGATAAGATAAATCGCCCCGGCCGCAACCAGCCAAAACGGCCGCCAGTGCCAGGATTGCTCGCCGATTTGCCGCCATGCCTTGACGAGCGTGTCGCGGACAAACCACGCCACCAAAACGATGATGAGCAGTTTTACCGCGACAATCAGCCATTTTTTTGAAAAAAACGTTCGCAATTGCCGCTCCAACGATCTTAAAAAATATATCGCATTTCTTACGCCCCGCTCCCTTATTATTGTGATTGCATTATGCAGCCGCCGCAAGACTATTATCTAAAGAGCGGTAATGTCTAAATTGCATCTATTACAGATAAAATCTTGACATTTATAATTACAGTTGGTAAAAAATCAATGTTGCCTAGATCTTTAATTGGTAGTCCTGAAAAATGTACGAATCGCCGAGTAAAAAGTAATTACCAGTCAATGTTGGCTGCATCCATGCGAAAACGTCGATGGGTTAGTGCGGCAATCTTGATTATCATGTTCGGCGCATGCGCCTGTATCTGTTGCTATATCTATTGGTTTGATCTGTTCCCGCGTGCGGCAATAGATGACGGCGACTATCCGATGCAACCGGTCCCCATAAATCAGATCGAAAGGCGAATGCGCCTCCCCATAGCCGATGGACAACGAGCCTGGTGGAAAAGCGGTCCGGACAATAACGTCATTTGGGTCGCGGCGGATACAAATTATAAGACCATACCGCATGGCGAAGTAAAGGCATATCCCGAATTAAAATCGAGGCGAGCTTTGTATGGGGCTATTGATTTTGGCAAAGGAAGCATCAAGCCCGGCAGTTCCACGGCATATTATTTTGTGGTCGATGAGTCCCAGGGTACGGGTAGGGGCTACGACAGGCTCTACTTCGACATGAATCACGACCTGGACCTGACTAACGATCCGCAGTTGGGCTCAATCAACGATTCGCCCAATTCAATCCAGCCGGTATATTCCTGGTGGGGTAAAAATATCGTCTTCCCCGCTTTGCACATTCCCTTTGATTTTGGCCCGGATTATGGGACAAGACCTGTGGAGATTTTGCCTAGATTATGCATCAATGACGATCAGCACAACATGTTCTTCGTGGCCTCTGAAGCACGGCGGGGAACAATTCAAATCGGCGCCAGACGATTTCAGGCTATTCTGATGCAATCGCGATCTATAACGGGACGATATGACGACCCTGGAACAGAATTATACTTGTGCACGAATTGGGTTGCTCCACTTGTTCTTGTTCAGCGGTGGTGGGGGGATGAATATCTGTCATCTTTTCGCCTTGTGGACGGGAAACTCTATAAAATCTCCGTTACGCCCAGCGGTGAAAGGCTTATGGTCAGGTGCTATCGGGGTAAGATGGGCGTATTGCGCATCGAGGCCGGCAACAGGGACTTGACCGAGGTTTGCATGTCAGGATCGTTGTCATCCGAGAAGGGGACTGTACCCATCGGCAAAATGTCGCACTATTACGACTTTCTCGAGAAAGTCGGTGAGTGTGAGGCCCCCGAGGATGATTATTTCCCTGAAAAGATGCAGTTCCGCTATGGCCGACTGGCGTTTTGGCTTACAAACAACTACCACACGGATGGCGTTAGCCATGGCGCAAAAAAACCGGTTTATGCGATCAAGATCCGCAAGGACCGCCCTTTTGTGCTCGATTTCTCGAACAGGCCCGAGGTTATGTTTGTCAGCCCCGCCAAGGATCGGACTTTTAAACGCGGCGACGAAGTCGAGGTAAAGGCCGTTCTGACAGACCCGGTGTTGGGCGCCATGATCCGCGGCTTGGACGACACTTCACGCAAAATGAGTCGCAAGATCGGCGAAACGACTATCGAACAGAACTTGTCGCTCGAACCCACTGTCACAATCGCGGATTCTTCCGGCAAGATAATCGCCGAAGGCAAAATGCATTTTGGCTGAGACGGCACTTGCGGGTATTCGTGGCGAATACCAAACGATCTAAAAATCCCAGACGAAAAAAAGATGTATACGATTGTTGTAACTTTCGATACGCTGGAACTGTATGGCATGGTTAAAGGATCGCGTTCTTTTACGATTGAATCCGATTGAATGCAACAATCTTGTAGATTGCGTGAAATGCACTCTAAAAAGACACATTCCACATACTATTCTCATTTATCCACTTATCAAGACGCTGTACATTATTTTCCAAGTTGTAATATCCTAATACGTGTTCTAATTTAATTCATCGCGTCTATTGTCTATAATCGAGCGTGTTTTCGCGTATCGTAAGCACGCGTTGAGGCGCTGTTTTATGTTGTAATTGGTATAAGAATAATGATTAAGCCGATGGATACCGGATTTTCTTGTTTTAACCTTGCCAGACTAATATTAAAAAAGTAGTATTATGTCCTATGATGGATAAACAATTCTACGATTGGCAGACCTCTGGCGGAACCGACGATGTCATGCGCTTGGTGGATTGTCTCGAAAGGGCGGATATTGCCTGGTGCGCCATCGGCGGCGTGGCTGTGAACCATTGGGCCAAAGAACCGATGGTTACCCAGGACGTCGATTTTGTCGTTGCCGCCGAGGCCATCGAGCGGGCCGTAGCTGTACTTGAGGATGCGGGATTCCAATCTGAGAGATTCCAGTGGTCGATTAACTTCAAGGGGCATTCAAAGATTCTCATGCAACTCAGCACGGAAGATTTTTATCGGGATTTTCCCGCCCGGGCCGTTGCAGCCGACGTTCACGGCATTCTTATGCGCGTAGCCTCGTTGGAGGACACCCTGCGCGGCAAAATGAAGGCTTATGGCGAGCCGGAGCGAAGACAAAGCAAGCGGATCAAGGATCTTGCCGATATTGCCCGGCTGGTGGAAGCACATCCCAGGCTTTGGGACTTTTTAACGGATGATCTGAAACGGCAAATTCAACCGCCGAAGAACGAATAGATTGATATAGAATTATTACCGCGCTTGCTCCGCATCCAATCGTTCCCGTCCGCGTTTTTTAATATCTTCAAAGAAGAGGCTTAGTCCTTCCTCATTCAGTTCTATGCCCTCACCGCGGTCGAGTTCATCTAATGCCGGCTGGATTTCCCGCCGAAGCTCTTCAATTTTCTGTTGGCGCTGTTGTAATAGACGAAGCGCCTGCCCGACAACTTCGGTTTCGCTCTTAAAGCTGCCGTTGTCGATAACCTGATGAACGAATTGCTGCAGATCAGGGGGAATTTCGACGGTCATGATATGGTTCCTCTTTTAATAAAAGCATACTACTGTCAGGTGGACGCAGTCAAGAGTCACCACGGTCGGTTTCTAAATAGTATAGATCTTGCAGGCACCAAGACCGGCTCGCCCAATCATGCACTGCTGGACAAGCCAGCAGTGGTATCCGGCGAATTATTTTATTACTCCTTTCCGAATCCATTCTCCGAAGATGCCAGCAACATCACGAGAGTAAATCGAAGACAAGCCTGCTTGCTCACAAGCACTGGCCAATCCAGAGTAGGCTTTGATGAAACGCCGATGAAGGTCTCGGTCGTGAAAACAAATATCCGCGATCGTGCCCATTCCAAGCCAGTACCATTTGTTCTGCGTAATCTGCGACCGAAAGTATTGCTGCCTCTCAGAATCCGACGACATTGCGGCCTCGCGTAAGATCTCAATGTCTGCGGCTTGGGTGTCGTAGTCTTCCAACCGAAGAAGCGATGCAATCTCTGCGAGAGCGGTAGGAATTGGGTCTGAGGATTTCATTTTTTGATCTGGATAATTCGAGAATCGCCCTTTTCACTTAAAACTAGCGGTTTTCTTGGCGTTTTGGTAGGACTCGTTTCACTCGCCCCACCATACCATGTTTCTCCGCAAAAAAATTACATGCAACCTACTCTCTCACGACATCCCTCATCCTAATCCTCTCCCAAGGGGAGAGGGGACTATTGCTTCCACTTCAAAATCGTACCCGTATCGGCGCTGGTGGCCATCGAGGCGTATTTTCCCAGGCAGCCTTTGGCGTATCGTGGTTCATGGGATTATAAATTTTTAGCGTGCCCAACCAATTCGATCTCAGATCGTTTACTTGGCCACTGAGGCGCAACTTTTTATCGGCAAGCTTTGCGTATACAATACTTCGGGACATAGATCGGCCCCGTTGCACCATTCGATTGTGTCGAAACTTACACGGACTGTGCGGAAAATGGATGGATCTTTCAAATCGGCAAAAATCCCTTTATCTAGATAAGAGTTCATGTCGAACTGTCGTTGTTCGCCATTATCGAACGAGAGAAGTAATTGATAATTTTGGAGGGGCTCGACGGCTTTTAGTTTAGGGTACATTTTTTGCCTTTTTATTGGTTCTACCGCAACGGCTCTATCTTAAATGGCAACTCGCCATTGGAAGCTAATTGCCAATCCGCCGTTAATTCTTCTTTGTGTAATTCCGCCCACGCCAGAACTAATTTGGCTTGTTTCGAAGGCAATTTTCCCGTCATAATTTCACATGAATTGATGTCCACTGTAGCCGATTGATCTTGGTAATATACATGAAAGTGAGGTGGATTATGTTCCGCCTTATCACAATACATCCTGATTACAATGCCAAAAAACATGGAGATAGTCGGCATGTTGATTGATCCTGCAAGATGATTTGTTAATTTTTAAGAAATGATACTTAATTTTGGGAATATTATCAATACTTCATCACTTGTTGATAACTTCTAATCCTGCTTCCACTTCAAAATTGCGCCCGTGTCGGCGCTGGTGGCCATCGAGGCGTATTTTCCTAGGCAGCCTTTGGTGTAGCGAGGCGGATGGGGTTTCCAATTCTTTGCGCGTTTGGCTAGTTCGGCTTCGTTTAGGCGGACGTTCAGGGTGTGATTGGGGATGTCGATCTCGACGATGTCGCCCGGCTGAAGCAGACCGATTGTTCCGCCAGCGGCGGCTTCGGGGCTGACGTGGCCGATGCAGGCACCGGCAGTGCCGCCGGAGAAACGGCCATCGGTAACTAGCGCGACTTTATCGTCCAGGCCCATGCCTTTTATGGCCGTGGTGGGGGCCAGCATCTCTTGCATGCCCGGCCCGCCGCGGGGGCCTTCGTAGCGGATAACGACCACGTCGCCGGCCTTGACCTTGCCGTTGACAATTCCTTCGTATGACTCCGGTTCCGACTCGAAGATAACCGCCGGGCCGGTGAATTTGAGCATATTTGGTTTGACTCCGGCCGCTTTGACGACCGCGCCTTTTGGGGCCAGATTGCCGTAGAGAATAATCAGCCCGCCTTCGCGGCTGTAGGCGTTTTCAACCTCGCGAATGCAATCGTAGGGGTCGAAGCCGAGGTCGTCCTTGGAAAGATCGCGAATGGAGCGAGCAGTTCGTTTGACGCTCATGCCTTCGCTGGTCCGCTCTCCTCCAGCGCGAACCGCGGCCAGTTCCAGCGTTTCCTCGCGGACCGAGTCGGCTCGAATGTCGTATTCAGCGATGTTTTCGCCCAGCGTTTTGCCGGAAACGGTGGGCCGATCCAAATTGAGCAAGCCCGGACAACCGCGGTTGATGCTGCCCAGGATGGTGTGTATTCCCCCGGCATTGTGGCAGTCTTCCACGTGATAATTGCTGCTGGGGGCGACTTTGCAGATGTTCGGCGTGCGGCGGCTGAGTTGGTTGATCCGCTGGATGTCGTATTCCACACCGGCTTCGCGGGCGATGGCCAGGACGTGTAGCACGGTATTGGTGCTTCCGCCCATGGCCATGTCCAGGATCATGGCGTTGTCGAACGACTCGGTGGTGCAAATTTCCCGGGGCAACAGGCCGTGCCCTTCACCTTTTTTATCATATTCCAAGACCATTTCCACAATCCGCCGGGCGGCATGTTGGAATAGTTTTTTGCGTTCTTCGCTGGTAGCCAAGAGCGTGCCGTTCATGGGCAAGGCCATGCCCAGGGCCTCGCACAGGCAGTTCATGCTGTTGGCTGTGAACATTCCCGAGCATGAGCCGCACGTGGGACAGCTAAACCGTTCGAGTTCGAGCAACTTTTGGGCGGAGAGTTTGCCGTCTTTTTTGGCCGCGGCGCCGATAAAGACGTCGATCAGGTCGACTGCTTTGCCATCGGGCGTTTTGCCGGCTTCCATGGGACCGCCGCTTGTGAAAATGGCGGGAATGTTCGCGCGCATCACGCCCATCAACATGCCGGGCACGATTTTGTCGCAATTGGGAATGCAGATTACGCCGTCGAAGCAATGGGCCGAAAGCATCGTCTCCACCGAGTCGGCGATCAACTCCCGGCTGGGCAGCGAGTACTTCATCCCTTCGTGGCCCATGGCGATGCCGTCGTCCACGCCGATGGTGTTGAAAATAAACGGCACTCCGCCGGCTTCGCGGACGCATTGTTTTATATAGTTTCCGACTTTATCCAGATGCACGTGGCCGGGAATGATGTCCACGTGGCTGTTGCAAACGGCTATAAACGGCTTGCGAAAGTCTTCATCTTTTACGCCAGTGGCGCGCAATAAACTTCGGTGCGGGGCGCGAGAATCGCCCAGCTTGATTGCATCGGATCGCATAGTCAAAAACCCTTTCGAATGTTATATGTATTAACGTGATTAAGCAAATGCCGCAGAAGCAGACCTGTTCGATAACATCCCGTACGGAACAGATCCGTTTCGCGCCATCTATCATTGTAATCTTAACGAAATGATACGTGTAGAGGTCGATTTATAGGGTATTGCCACGTATTTAAAGCCTATCCCAAAAGATAAAACTTCAATAACGGCAAGAGATTAGAACTACGAATTCACGGCGATTCAGCCCTCACCCTAGCCCTCTCCCAAAGGGAGAGGGGACTTTTAGGATAGGCTCCTAAGACTAAGATCTGTCAACGTCCGGGCAGTTTAACGCGGCTTATGAAGAGAATTGACATCATGACCGTGAACAATTTCATAGCTGGAATTGCCTTTGGCCTTGGCCCGATACATGGCGCGGTCGGCGTCGTTAAGGATGTCTTCCGGCCGCGTGTAATTTTGCCAACTGAAAGCGATGCCGATACTGCCGGCAAGCGATATTTTCCGTCCTTCGAATGTGAGGGGCGTCTTTAATCGTTTGGAAATGCGCCTGGCTACGTTAAGCGCGGTTCTTTTATCTTGCAGGCGGTCGATAAAAACGGTGAATTCATCGCCCCCATGCCGCGCCACCATATCGCCGGGACGAATACATTCGACCAGCCGCCAGGCAACTTTACAAAGGATGCGATCCCCGGCCAAATGGCCAAAGGTGTCGTTGACTTTTTTAAAACGGTCCAGATCGATGAACAGCACTGCAAAGGCATAATGCTCTTGGCGCAAGGCCCTTTTAAATGCCCGGTCCAAACGAATGAAAAAAAACCAGCGGTCCGGCAAGCCCGTCAAAGAATCGTGACCGGGAGGGGTCAAGGATAAAGATCCCCAATCGTCGGCATCATAAAGATTCCAGACGCCGGCGGAAACGGTTTCCTCATGCGACTTGAGAGATGCAGGCGTAATTGTACGGCGATCTTCGGCGTCGGCAAAAAGCTGTTTTCCGATGTCTCCTAATGGAACCTGCAAGGCAATGACGATCCAAAGCGGCTCGGATTTCGCGGGCACAATCATTCCCGTCCACTTTGTTGGCAATTCATAGCCGTCCTTTCGGCGCAGGATGGTGCATATTACAACGGGTGAAGCCAAATTATCCTGATCGAATGCCGAACGAATCTTTAAAATAGTCCAAGGAACATCGGGCATGATGCAAGAGGAATCGGATCCCGCCAGTTCCGGTTTGGAATAGTCCAGCAAGCTGCAGGCGGCCTGATTGG
>JBEKSO010000154.1:0-8903 GCA_049516935.1 Thermoguttaceae bacterium | reverse complement strand
GTATTCGCGACGGATGCGTTCGACGTAGATGTCCAAATGCAGTTCACCCATGCCGGCGATGATTGTTTCGCCGGTTTCTTCGTCGGTCGATACGTGCAGGGTGGGATCCTCGCGGCGGAAACGGTGCAGGGCCTTGCTCAGGCGGTCGGCCCCGTCGCGGACCATGGGTGCGATGGCCATGCGGATGACGGGCTCGGGTACGAACATGCCTTGCAACGTGCAATAGTTCGGTTCGGAGGCGTAGGTATCGCCGGATGCACAATCGACGCCCAGCACGGCCACGATGTCGCCGGGTGCGGCTTCGTCGATATCTTTGCGCTCGTCGGCGTGCATGCGGACAATGCGTCCGAAGCGTTCCTTGCGCCCGGAGCGCTGATTGTAGTAACTTTCGCCCTTTTTTATGCTGCCTTGATAGATCCGCATGAAAGTGAGCGTGCCGTATGGATCCTCGACCATTTTGAAGGCCATGGCGGCCATGGTTTTATTGGGATCGGGCGTCAAAAGGATTTCGCGGATGGGTTCTTTTTTCGTAAAGGCCTTGATTTCCACGTCCAAAGGTGAGGGTAAAAGTCGGACCACGGCGTCTAAAAGCGGCTGGACGCCTTTGTTGCGATACGCGGAGCCCAGGAATACGGGCGTAAATTCCAATTCGGCCACTGCCAAGCGGGTTACGTCGTAAATCAACTGTTCAGGCACGGGCTTGTCGGCCAGAAGCAATTCCATAAGCTCGTCGCTGTACATCGATAGGGCTTCGAGCATGTGCTGCCGGGCAGTCCGGGCCTCGGCGGCAAGTTCAGCAGGAATGGCATCCTCGCGGACCTTTTCGCCGTTTGAGTCGTCAAAGTAAATTGCCTTGCGGGTTACAAGATCGACCACGCCCTGAAATTCGCTCTCGCGTCCGATGGGCAATTGCATCAAAACGGCGTCGCAACCGAGTTTTGTACGCAGTTGTTTGACTACCTGGCGGGGATCGGCGCCGACGCGGTCCATTTTGTTGATAAATGCCAGGCGCGGGACGTGATAGCGGCGCATCTGGCGGTCGATGGTGAGTGATTGTGCCTGGACTCCGCCGACGGCACAAAGCACCAGGATTGCCCCGTCTAGTACGCGAAGGCTGCGTTCCACCTCGACGGTGAAATCGACGTGGCCTGGGGTGTCGATCAGATTTATCACGGCATCGCCCCACTGGACGGTTGTGGCCGCGCTGGTGATGGTTATACCGCGTTCCTTTTCCAGTTCCATGTGGTCCATGGTGGCGCCGCCGCCGTCGCCGTGGACTTCCTGCATGCGGTGAATTCGGCCGGTGTAGAACAAGATCCGCTCGGAAAGGGTGGTCTTGCCGGAGTCGATATGGGCCGAAATGCCTATATTGCGTAGTTTTGCGATGTCCATGGCGATTGATACATGTGCGGCCTGTGGGGCCATTAGCGCGGCAATCTGGCCGTAGGGAGCAAATCCAAACGGCTTGTACAACTATATTTTAGGGCGTTAAATTTTAAATCAAGTTTGTTAACCTTTTCGGCCGCCCGACAAAATCAACCGGTTAACCGCAATCGCGAAGGTGGCAAGTGAACCCCCTGGTGGGTGAAGATCGGCCGTATTTGGCTTTTCCGCTGGCTCCCGCCGGTTGCTTTGGACCCCGGCGAACGCACTTATGAGCTTATTCGATATCTCAGGGGTACCTATGCAAAGGATTCTGGTGAGTAATCAACCATGCAAGTAATTGAGTGTACCCTGAATTAGTTGAATTAGCAAGAGATGCGGAGCGAGGTCGCATTCGGGTTTAATGTTAAGATATTCCGGGGTCACATTGGGGGGTGTCGTTGACCAATATAAAAAGTCGGAACAGGGAATTGCTTGCAATTTTTCCACCGGACATAATAAAATAAATGTAAAATAAAAGATTACGATTCCATGAGCGTCTTACACTGGGGATTCTGACATGTGGTGGATAGCGGGAATTGGCGTGCTGGTTTTCGCCTGGATCTGTCTGTGGCGTCCGGTTCGGTCCATGTCCAGGGAAGTTCAATTTGCCAAGGCCCGGAAATATTTTCATACGCAGCGCGAGCGCCTGGAGGCCAAATTCGTTAATTTGGCGTCCAAGCGGGCCAAGCCGGAATCGCCCCGCTGTTCGGACTGCACTTTTTCCGACGACGTTTCTTACGTGCGCAATCGCACGACCGGCGAACTATCGGCGCTGGTGGCCATTGCGCTTGCCATGGAAGATCCCGATTCGTCCGCCCGCAACAACGGCGATGCGGTGGGCAACATGCAGCTAGGCACGGCGGTGTTCCGTTTCGATCGCGATCATTGGGAGACCGAAGGCCGGGCGATTCTGAACCTCAGCCCGTCCGAAGCGATTCGATTCTACCGAAACGATCTGGAAAAGGTGGGCGAAGAGCTGGCGCATCATTCTTAAGGCTCATCCCAAGACAGACACGTCATTCTAAGCGCAGCGAAGAATCTGGGTAGAGATAGATGGGAAATACTGGCAAAATATCACATCCAGCGAGATCCTTCGCTGCGCTCAGGATGAGTTATTGGATTAGATTCTAAGCACGGGCAAGATGCCCGTGGCACATAAATCAATCGACCAATTCCCTTTCGATTTGTTCCAGGGTTTTATTTTTGGTCTCGGGCAATTTCATCAATATAAAAATGAAACCCGCCAGGCAAATACCGGCATATAACCAAAACGTGCCGGCAGGGCCTAAATGCCGGTTGAGGATGGGGAATGTATAAGTCAGAATGAAACAAGCGATCCACAAGGACATAACAGCCACTGCAATCGCCGCGCCGCGTATGCGATTGGGGAAAATTTCGGAGATCACAACCCAAGTCACCGGCGCCAGCGACATGGCATAGCAGCCGATGGCGGTCAGAACCAGCAGCAGCATGGGTATTCCTTGGATGCCGGTGAAGTAACAATAGCCCATCAGAATATAGATTACAGTCAGGCCGGCCGAGCCGAAGAGCATCAGTGGTTTGCGCCCGCCGCGGTCCACTATGCCCATTGCAACTAGTGTAAAAGCCAGATTGACCGAACCGGTCCAGACAATGTTGTTAAGCACGTCGGAAATGTCATACCCGGCCGCTAGGAAAATTTTATCGGCGTAGTTGAAGATGACGTTGATCCCGCACCACTGCTGGAAAACGGCGAGGGTAATTCCAATCAGCAGGACCTTTCGCATTCGCGGCTCGAGCAGGTCGCGGTAGTTTACTTTCTGAAATTCATTAGTCAGAGTACTATTGATATCGGCTAAGGCGGCCTGGGCATACTGGAGACCGCCGATCTTGGTCAGTACGGATTGGGCGCGATCCGGGTCGCCGTTTTTGACCATCCACCGGGGACTTTCCGGTATGGCAAACATGCTGATGAAAAATAAGATGGAAGGAACCGCGGTGAGGCCGAACATCCATCGCCAGCCGGTTTGCACGTACCATGATTGCGCCAAAATTTCTTCGCTTAAGCCTTTTTGCATGCCGGATGCCAGGGAGTTGTTCACGAATTGTGCCAATAGGATGCCGATGACGATGGTGAGTTGGTTGACCGAGACCAGGCGGCCGCGTATTTGGGCCGGGGCGACTTCGGCGATATACATGGGCGAAAGACTCGACGCCAGGCCGATGGCCACGCCGCCGCAGATTCGCCAGCAGACAAAAACCGTAAAGGTTGGGGCTAAAGCATTGCCGATCGAAGTAACGGCAAACAACAAAGCGCACAGTATCAGGAGTATTTTACGTCCGAATCGGTCGCTCAATGCGCCGGCAATTAGTGCGCCAAAAAAGCAACCGATCAGAGCGCAACTGTTGGCCCACCCGCTGGCGAACTCATTGGCGGTCAGTTGAAAGTATCGTTCAAAAAAGGGTTTTGCGCCGCCGATCACTACCCAATCGTAACCGAACAGCAGCCCGCCCATGGCCGCGACCAGAGAGATTGTCCACACATATTTCAGGTTGTAAGAGTTATTCATAAGATCGGCGCCAATGTGATAATTGAATTGTGGTGAAAACGGTCGAAACTTGTTGCGGAATTCTTCAAATTTAGCAGTGTAATTGTCCAAAGAAAATAGGGTATCTCCAGGCGTTCGGGAATATTGCCTGAACAATTATAATTGGTCTCTGTTGTGGAAAGTTGGAAAACTGGGTGCCATGTCCACGCTTGCGTGGACATGCTGTGGTTTTCTCGCAAATCCGACATGCCCACGACAAGCGTGGGCATGCCACCGTATTTTCGCGACAGTAAGCAAATGGAAGGCGGAAAAGATCCCACTTGATCTGTGGGGGATTTGCATCCATGCGGGGACGGCACACGGAGTGTGCCTGCTACATTCGTGTGCCTGCTACATGGAATCGGGCGGTTTCAGGCTGGGGATTTCCAAGGTCGATACCTTATTGTCCTTGTCCAAATCGATCACGCGAATGGCGTGGTTATTGGTGTCGGCCACGAAGAGTTTGCCGCCGGCCGTGGAAAGGCCCATGGGATTGTTAAAGGCGGGCGGATTTTCGGCATAATCGGCCGATCCGGTTCCGGCCAGTGTTTGCGTGTCGCCGTGGATGGGATCGACTACCTTGATTTTGTTGTTGTAGGTGTCGGCAATATAGAGCTTGCCTTCGCGATAGACAATGCCAAGGGGGTGCTGCAATTTGGCCTGGTACGCAGGGCCGTCCACGTCGCCGAACGTGAACAGCCTGGCGTCGGGCAGATGGGCCGTGCCAACAACGGTTCGGACTTTTTTGTTGTGGTCGAAGGGGACTGCGCGGATGGAGCTGCCTTCGGCATCGGCGACGTAAAGCCAGATACCGTCGGAGGCCAGCCCGCTGGGCTGCGCAAACGAGGCAAAGCCGGTTTGATACGGCTTGCGGGGCGCGAGCGGGCCGTCGACAATGTCTTCCACGCCGTTGCCGGCATAAACTTCGATGGCGGTTTCGTCCAAGGGCATTTCCCATATTTGGTGCGATCCGGCCATGGCTATGAAGAGGAAGTTTCCTTGGATCCATAGGGCCCAAGGGCTGTTTAACGCTGTTTTTCGGGGCTTTGCCGATTCGGCAAAGGGCGGAACATCGCGGCTTTGATGCCCTGTGCCGGCAATGGTGGTTACCTGTTTCTTTGAAAGATCGATTTTGCGGATCAAATGGTTTTCGGTATCGGCCACATAAAGCATGTCGCCATGTAGGGCCATCCCTTGCGGCGAGTTGAAGCGGGCTTGGGCGTAATCGCCGTCGGACTGTCCGCGGCGGCCGTCGCCGATGGTATCCAGAAGCGTCCCGTCGATCCGGGCGATGACAATGCGATTATGGCCGGAATCGGCGATAAACAAGCGGTTGCCGGGCTCGTCGGCGAAGACTTTGCCCGGAAAACTAAGCGGAGTGCGAGCCGCCCGCTTGCTCTCGGGCTCAAAGACGAGCGGTTTTTCATCGAGCAGACCGAGTTTTCGATAATGCGCGACGGCCGGTTTCAGGAGGGTGTCGAGCTGTTCGAAAGTGACTTCGCCGCTATGGCCCCACACGGCGAATCCGTCCGGGTCGATAAGCACCAGGCTGGGCCAGGCCTGGATGCCAAAACTTTTCCAGACGGTAAAGTCGGAATCATTGATCACCGGATGCTGAACTCCGTAGCGCAACACGGCCTGAGTTATGATTTTGGTGTTTTTCTCTTCCTGGAACTTGGCGGAATGGACGCCGATAACGACCAGGTTGTTGGGCCAGGCGGCCTCGATTTTTTTAAGTTCGGGAATGATGTGCATGCAGTTGATGCAGCCCAGGGTCCAGAAATCCAGGAGCACGAACTTGCCTTTGAGTTGGTCGAGTTTTATCGGCCTGGCGGTGTTGATCCACGAATCCGAGATAGGAAAGGGCTGAACGGCCAGGCGCTTGGAGAAAAACGGCGCGGGGGTTTCTTTGGCCGCCATACAATTAATGGTTTCCAGGACAGACACGAAGAATATTACCGCGAATACGATACATTTTGGAATCTTGGGAGCCGTTATAAGCGGGGAAATGATTGCAATAAACATCCAAGAGCCTCAGTATGAGTCCGCCGTTGTGGCGGGGGTTGTTCGTTATCAATTCTTTGATCACTCAATGAAAAAATGGATAGAAGGAGAAGTCTGGTTTTTTATGATTCTTGGAGTGCAAAATTGTTTACTCTTTGGAATGGAAAGTCAAGGATCGAGCGTTAAGCAGCAACCACTCACAAGAGTGGTATTCCACTAAAAATTATGGTACCTTACTGGTGATTTTTTCAGATTATTATGTTAATATCAACTAAGAACAATGTTAGCGGGGGATGATCATGCTTTGATGGAAATAGTAAAGCAGCGTCTTTTTTGGGCGGGAGTCGTTATGAATCAGGATTGTTCTTTTGATAATGCGCCGAAGGGTTTTTTCCGCAGTAGTTTGGAGGGGAAGGTTATCGAGGCCGATCAGTGCCTGGTGGATATGCTGGGGTATGAATCGCGTGAAGAATTGATGCGGATTGACATTCCTCGGGATTTTTACGTGGATCCTTTGATGCGGCTCAAATTATTGACCGAACTTTCGACGGAGAATAAAACCCAGGATATTTTTTGCAAGCACCGTGACGGCAGGCCGATAGCCATACGATTGAATTGGCGGCGGGTATTCGACGACGGCGGCAATTTTCTCTATTTCGAGGGCACGATTCAAGACATCTCGGCATCGATAAAAGACCCTAATTTGCTGAGAATTCAGTACAATCTCGCTTTACAACTATCAAATACGTTTGATCTTCGAACGACCTTGAACGAAGTCCTCAACGCCGCAATGCAGATCGAGGGCGTGGATTGCGGCGGAATCTATCTTTTAAACGATGTTTCGCGGAAATTCGAACTTGCCGCCTCGATAAGGCTTCCTGATTGGCTTATCCAATCCGTTTCACAATATGCTTTGGATGAATCCCAAATGCAATACATGATGCAGGGGAAGCCTTTGTATTTAAGCACGGAAATGATCCTGCATTCGAGCAGGCCGGATTTTGAAAAGGCGGGAATAACAGCGGGAGCGATTGTTCCCATTACGTATCAAGATCGAGTGATAGGGACGTTGAATCTCGGTTCCCGCACGCACAAAACTATTTTGCATGACGCTCGGCGGGCCATCGAAGCCATAGCCCTGCAAATTGGCGGCGGCGTGGCGCGGGCGCAGACCGAATCAGCAAGACAAATCAGCCGGCAAAACCTGCAATCCTTGTTCGATACGCTACAGGACATGATCATTGTCTTGGACAAGACGGGCCGCTTGTTATACGCCAATCACATGGTCGGCAAGCGCCTGGGATACACGCCGGCGGAACTATCGAACATGGAGGTCACCGATTTTCATCCGCCCCAGAGGCGTCAAGAAGCGATCGACTTGTTTTCGAAAGTCCTGGCTGGAGAGACTTCTAATTGCGATATTCCGTTATCGGCGAAGGACGGCACTCAAATTCCCGTGGAAATCGTTATGGCCCGCGGCAAATGGGGAGAGATCGAGGCGGTATTCGGGATTGCCCGGGACCTCAGCGAACGCCATCACGCGCGGTTGGCGCTGTATGAGAGCGAATCGCGATTTCGCGCGATATTCGAAAGCGTGGCGATAGGTCTGGCCTTGGGTAATTTGCAGGGCATAATGCTGGTAGTCAACGGCACGTTTGCAAAAATGCTGGGTTATACGCCCGAGGAATTAGTCGGCAAAAGATACTCCGAATACACCCACCCTGATGATGTCGGCGCGCAACAAAGGCTTCTAGAGGAATTGTTTGCGGGCAAGCATGACAAAATCTTGTTGGAAAAGCGATACATTCACAAGAACGGGGGCATTATCTGGGGCCGGCTCAATATCTCTTTAATACGCGACGCGGAGGGCGTGCCCCTTTACGGCATCGGCATTATCGAGAATATCACCGAACAAAAACAATCGGCCGAGGCGATTCAAAAGGAACAGCAGCTGCTGCGGAGGATCATCGATCTTCACGAACGCGACCGGCAGATAACGGCCTATGAAATTCACGATGGCATAGCCCAGCAGGTTACGGCCTCGCTGTTTCATTTGGAAGCCTTCCGGCGGCTACGGGAATCGGATGCGAAAACGGCGGAGAAATCCCTGGAGATTGCATTGAAATTAATAAGCCAAAGCGTGGATGAAACGCGGCGGCTGATCAGCGGCTTGCGGCCCTTGATTCTTGACGAGTACGGCATCATCGAGGCGATTAATTATCTGGTTTGCGAGAACAGGGAGCGCAGCGGGATGCAGATCGACTTTCATCACGACGTGCGGTTCAAGCGATTGGTGCCGCCGCTGGAAAGCGCCGCATTTCGCATCGTCCAAGAGGCGGTCGCCAACGCATGCCGTCATAGCCGGAGCACCGGCGTCATTGTGGAAATCGCCCAGTGCGACGATCGGTTGCATATCAAGGTCCGGGACCAAGGCGTCGGTTTTGACCCGAACGCGGTCGAGGAAACGCGCTTCGGCCTGCGGAGCATTCGCGAGCGCGCCCGCTTGCTTGGCGGCCGGGCGGAAATCCAATCCGCGCCCGGATCGGGCACTTCAATCAGCGTGGAACTGCCGGTGGTGCTTCAAGCCGACGAAGAAACTTAAGAGACGAATTCCTCCGATAGGTCGAAGCCAATATCTCGGATTATTCATGAATTTAGACTAGCCCGAAGCGCAAGCGAGGGATGGCAAACCGTTTACCCTCGCTTGCGCTTCGGGCTGGTGTATGGGATTTGTGTTTTGGGCAGGTGTTTTGAACTCTGCGTTAAAAATCCCAGGCTATGAATAATCCGAGATAGTTGGATGAGGGCCGCTAATCTTATCTTGCGACCGGGATATCGCTGCGGGAAAAGATCACCGCGCCGGCCGCGTAACATAGCAAGCCGAGTCCCAGGAGCACGGCATTGTAG
>JBEKSO010000153.1:0-8912 GCA_049516935.1 Thermoguttaceae bacterium | reverse complement strand
CCTTCAGCGTTAATGAATTGGAGCGGATATTGCGCCCGTTCGACCGCGACGCCGCATCGCTGCCGGCCAGGCTGGCCGCGCTTACGTTCGATCCCGCGCAAAATAAATCGGCGCTGATTGATAGGCGGCACGAGGTAACCACGGAAAGCTGGGACCTGCCGGTCTTTTCGGCCGGACTGCCGACGCACCTACACCAAGAATTGCAAAATGATTTGCCTTTACTCAACTCGTCAAATCAGCAAATAGTACAAGCTTGGATCCATCCGCAAAACATTACAGATTTACTGAAAGCCTATTATTTTTATCAATTGTTAAACGATCCCAGTTCTCCTGATTATTCACCGCCTGCAGATCCAAATAAAGCAGTTCAAGCTAATAATGCCGCTCCGCAGGCTAATACTATGGTTAATGTCATGACTTCGGCGCAGCTTCTTAATCTGTTTCCGCCGGAGATGCTCGCCGGGCTGAAGATGAATATAAATCATCCCTTCCCCGGGCCGGGCACGGGCGCCAGCAACGATCCCAACGCTTTCGGCATGGCGGCCCTGTGGCAAAGCCTGGGTGTGGGCGGAAATTACGGTAATTTCTGGTTCGGCCAGATGCCCGACTATCCTGACGGGACTTATGATGCCAAAAATGCGCCATTTGCCGCGCGGCAGCGTTATGCCCGATATCTGTATGTTTTAGCGATGTTGCTGCGCGATCCGAATGCACAAGCGCAATGGTTTACTGAAGCAGGGTTACAGGGATCGCCTCAGGGAGAACAACTCACTAAGCGGCGTATCGCGCAATGGGCCATTAACGCGGCTTGCTTCAAGGTAAATGACTCGATAATGGTTGCGTTCGAGTACGACATGGATCCATTAGGTTATAACAGCGCCACCAATAAAATAAACGGCTGGCGCGTGGACGGCGTGATAGATAAAAACCCTACAGACCCGAGTTATACGGGCGACGATCATCAACTATACCGCGGATTAGTTTGGGGCTGCAAGCCGCCGGAATTGATATTGACCGAGACACTGGCTTTTCACGACCGGCGCATTGCCGACACTACGTGGGAAAAGTCCGGAGGGACAAAGACCACAGATCCCACACCTCATGACATGGATTTTGACCAGACGCGGATTCCGCAGGGTTCGGCGTTTTTCGAACTTTATTGTCCACGCGATTTGCACGGATCGACTCCGCCGCCGGATTTATATGATGCAAACAACAGACTCGATCTGGGAAAATTAGCGCCACCGGACACAGTGAATAATATTCCCGCGTATCCGGTGTGGCGGATGGTCATCAGTGAAAGCACAAAAAAGAATCCCCCTGATAATGACATCAATACTTTGAAAAATATATATCCTGACAGTTTATCCTTCGAGCCGGATCAATATACCGGGCAGTCGGCCTGTTTGTCGCTCTTGAATAATGATCCGCATGTAAGTTTAACGGCAAAAGTGAGCATCGACCGCATAGTCTGGTTTGCCAGTATGCAGCCAATAACGAAAATGGCGAATCCCACCGCTTATCACATGGATGCGGACCGAATTTATTATAATTACGCAGGCATGCCGACATCGCTGGATCGGGGTCATTATGCTTTGATCGGGCCGCGAGCGACAACAGTATTGGGACTTACCAACGACATAACAACGGATCCCAATTATAATAAATCGCCCATAGGCAAGCCTTCAAATCAAAGGATAATTCTTTCATCTGATACGGTTCCGGTGAAGGATCTAAACGGTACGTTTGATTCAAAAATAGACGATCCGGCCAATCCGAATCATATCGACCAAAATAAAGTAAAACTCCCATTGGAAATCATTGTGGCTGGGGGCGGGCCGGGGACGGATTGGCCTTCGACTTTTATCACAAAAGTCCCAGTGGGCATCAGCATTTCGGAACCGCTGTTTTCATCGCCGAACTATTATCCCGAGCCATCTTTGACTGGACCGGATGGGGTAAAAGAATGGTACGGCGACTGGCAAATGGCGAATCCGGCAAAGGGATATTTTCGCGATACCCCGCTTGATATTCAACCAGGTACGCCTCTGGCCGATGACAAAATTGGTTATGACCCAACAACGGGTTTGCCGAATTCAATTCCTACCGCCAATTATAAAACAGTATTTCTGCAACGCCTGGCCAATCCCTCGGCGCCTTATGACCCGGTTACGAATCCATATCTGACGGTTGACTGGATGCCCGTGGACTTGACGGTTTTCAACGGCGACGACAGCACTGATCCATACGACACGCTCACGCCCCAATTTGCCACGCGGCAACGCGGAATTACGAATTTTTCAGCCCCAGAGAATCCCCCTTTTCCCCCGGATGTCATAAGCAATCCGGATAAGTATAAAAACAATTTGTGGGCTCCATATAGCAATACTCCAGTAGGCACTGGACCTGTCAATATTACACCGAAAATTTACTTTAATTACAATCTGGTTCATAGCCTGGGATATCTCAATCAAGCCTTCCAGCCGTTTATAACCAATGCTTTGGGCAAACCGGCCGAATTATACGGCGACCCGGCAACGCAGCCATTTCCCTGGCTTCCCTGGTTGGGGCGGCCGTATGTGAGTCAATTGGAGTTGATGCTTGTGCCGGCCAGTCATCCGGCGCGGCTGCTTTGGGAATTTCAACCATGCTCGGCAAGCACCGTTAATTATATGCCCTTGGATATCACCCAAGCCCCATTCCCGCAACTGCTTAATTTCCTCCAGTCGGGAAACGGTAATGGGATGAATCAATTCGGCAGGATTTTGGATTATGTGGGCGTGCCTTCGTGGTTCGAGGGGACGGAGATTCAGGCCAATCCTAACTTGATATCGCCAAATGGTATTCCCTCATTTCCAGGAACGCACACCTTTTTCCCGCCATACAATAATATCTCCACGTATCGCGAGCCGGGACGAATCAACCTGAATACGATTTACAGCCCAGATGTATTTAACGGGCTGATGAACGGCAATCAATCGCCGAATTGGACTCAGTTTGTAACTAGTCGCGGAGATAATTATGCGGTCATGAATCCGGCTTATCCCACGGAATTTAATAATCCATTCCGTTCCGGCGGGAGCGTTTATTGGAATCCTAATCCTCCTACCCCTTCCCTGGAAATTAACGCCACATACATGCGGCCAAGTTCCACTGGCGATCCATTGTTCCAGCAATTACCCCAACATCTAATACCCCCACAATCACAACAAGACGTGAACAACACCGACCGCAACCCGTTCTTCCATTACCAGGGACTAGAGCGATTGGGCAACCTGGTGACCACGCGGTCGAACGTATATTCGGTGTGGATTACGGTGGGATATTTCGAGGTGAAACCGAATCGGTTCACTACCCCGGCCGGTCTGCCTGATTTGGCGCATCCGGACGGGTATGAATTGGGTCAGGAAATGGGCAGCGACACCGGCGAGATCGTCCGCCATCGGGCGTTTTACATGATCGACCGCACCATTCCCGTCGGGTTCCAACGCGGACAGGATCTGAACGTGGAAAAGGCGATAATTTTAAAGAGGTATATTGAATAGGGGCTAGAGGGCAGTGGACGGTGGACAGTGGACAGTGGGCGGGGAGGAAAAAAACCGGTAGGGTGCGTGCAACGCACCTATATAAATATTGCCTGATTATTGGTGCGTTTCACGCACCCTACGTTTATGTCGCGCAACGTCAAAAAAACCGCTCGCATGCCGGCCATGAAGTTTGCGAAACTGCAAAAGCGGCTGCGGATGAGCGGCACTGGCAAAGCCAGTGGCACGCGAACGGCACTGCTTGTAAGCAAGCAGTGGCACCCAGCGGAGAAAGGCCGGGCGCGAAAAAGCAAGCGGTTTCGGTGAAGTTGTCGGTTTACAGTTGTCAGTTTACAGTTTTTAGCGCTCGAAGGGTGGCACTGGCATAGCCAGCGGCACACAAGCGTTCCCACTCAGGAGAGTGGAAACGAGAAAACTTTTTGAAATTCATCATTCATCCCTCATCATTCATCATTTCCTAAATCATGGGCTACCGGACGCTGCGGCAATGCGTTGAGGATTTAGCGGCCACGGGCCAATTGGCGACCATCGAGGAGCCCATCGACGCGGAGTTGGAGGCGGCCGAGATCCAACGCCGAGTGTTTCGCGTGGGCGGACCGGCGATTTATTTCGCGCGGGTCAAGGGCTGCCAATTCCCCATGCTCGGCAATCTGTTCGGGACGATGGACAGGGTGCGATATATTTTTCGTGACTCGCTGGCGGGATTAAAGCGGCTGGTGTCGCTGGGGGTCGATCCCGCCGACGTATTGCGCCATCCACGGCTGTATTTGCGATCGTCTTGGTTAGCGCTCTACATGCGGCCGAAAAAAGTCCGCAGCGGACCGGTGCTGGCCAATGAGATCACGCTCGATCAACTGCCGCAGTTTAAATCGTGGCCGGGCGACGGCGGGGCGTACATCACTTTGCCGCAGGTTTATACCGAAGATCCCGAGGAGCCGGGATTTGAGCGCTCGAATCTGGGCATGTACCGCCTGCAGATATCGGGCGGCCAGTACGAGCCGAATCGCGAGGCCGGCTTGCATTACCAGTTGCAGCGGGGCATTGCCGTGCATCATGCAAAGGCCCTTACGCGCAAGGATGTTTTTCGGGTGAACGTTTTCGTGGGCGGGCCGCCGGCCATGACCGTGGCCGCGGTCATGCCCCTGCCCGAGGGCATGAGCGAGTTGGGATTTGCCGGCCTATTGGGGCGGCGGCGCGTGGCCATGATCTGCCGGCCCAATAAACTGCCCATCGCCGCCGAGGCCGATTTTTGCATCACCGGTTATCTCGATCCCAAGCGGCTGAAGCCCGAGGGGCCCTTCGGCGATCACCTGGGCTATTACAGCCTGGCGCACGAGTTTCCGGTGTTGCACGTCGAGCACGTGTATCACCGCCCCGGAGCGATCTGGCCGTTCACGGTGGTGGGCCGGCCGCCGCAGGAAGATACGATCTTCGGGCAATTGATCCACGAGTTGGCCGGGGAGATGATTACAAAGACCATTCCGGGCATCAAGGCGGTGCATGCGGTGGACGCGGCCGGCGTGCATCCGCTGCTCTTGGCCGTCGGCAGCGAGCGCTACGTGCCCTACGACGAGCGGCGCAGGCCGCGCGAGCTGCTCACTCTGGCCAATGCGCTTTTGGGTCAGGGGCAATTGTCGCTGGCCAAGTATTTGCTGATCGTTGCCGGCGAGGATCAGCCTGAACTGGACGTCCGGCACGTGCCCGATTTTTTCCGCCATTTGCTGGAACGGGTCGATTGGCGGCGCGATCTGCATTTCCAGACTTGCACCACGATCGACACGCTGGATTACAGTTCGGGCCGGCTCAACGAAGGCTCGAAAGTGGTGATCGCGGCTGCGGGTCCGGCCAGGCGGATCTTGCCGGTGGCGGTCGACAGCATGCTTACATTGCCGGAAGATTTGGGTTTTAAAAGGGCGCGGATTTTTCTGCCGGGGATTTTGCTGGTCGAAGGTCCGGCGTTCCGGGCTGAGGCCGACGGCCGGGATTCGGCCATCGAGCGCTTTTGTGCGCGTTATACCCGACATGACGTGATTAACGCTTTTCCCTGGGTGGTGATTGTCGATCAAAGCGAATTTACGGCGGCCAACCTGGAAAATTTTCTTTGGGTGACGTTTACGCGCAGCAATCCGGCCACGGATATCTACGGGATCGAATCGTTCGTGGTCGATAAGCATTGGGGCACGAGAGGATCGCTGGTGATCGACGCCCGGAGCAAGCCGCATCATGCCCCGCCGCTGGCGGAGGACCCGGCCGTCGGCAAGCGCATTGACGCCATGGCCGCCCGGGGCGGGCCGCTGCATGGTATTATTTAGAGATTATATTCTTATTTAGCCCCCGGTGAATACACCGGGGGTTTGGTTGCGTTTTTATATCGCGATGGCGATGCCTGTGAGTTTTTTGTTGCAAGATGGCTGAAGAAATATTATTGGTTGCCTGGTTCTTTGTTGTCGGAGCGGCGGTCGGCAGTTTCTTGAACGTGGTTGTATATCGGCTCCCCAAAGCCATTAGCTTGATTGCGCCGCCGTCGCACTGTCCGTCGTGCAAACATCGAATCCGCTGGTTCGACAATATCCCCATCGTTTCGTGGCTGGTGCTGCGGGGAAGATGCCGGGATTGCCGCTCTGCGATCTCCGCTCGATACCCGGTGGTGGAATCGATAACCGCCTGCATGTTCGCCTTGCTAGCGGTGGCCGAGTTCACCTTCAATGGAATAAATCTGCCCGTGCGGGAAATTTATAAAATCGGGAATACAAGCATTTTCAGCGGGAATAATCTTGATCTTCGCGCGATATTGCTCTATCACTTGTTGCTATTGTGCACGCTTTTGGCCGCGGCGCTGATCGAGATCGACCATAACCGTCCGCCGCTGCGCCTGTTTGTGCCGGCCCTGGCCATCGGTATAATCGCGCCCTTGATTTGGCCTTTTCTGCGGCCGGCGCCCGCCTGGCCGGGACTTGCCGATTGGTCGAGCCGGATACTGGATTGCTCGGCGGGATTGGCGGCGGGTGGATTGGCGGGTTATATAAGCTGGCGCATACAGGGTTCAAAATCGCCCGGCGGCATGGCCTGGGGACTGCTGTGCGTGGGAGTTTTTCTGGGCTGGCAGGCCGTTTGCGGCGTGGCAATTGTGATTTCGCTCTTGGCTTTGCCGGCCGCGGCGCTTGCCAAACTCCGGAAAATGGCCGGGCCTTGGCCGTTTACCGTATGGCTATATACTATTACGTTGGCGTGGATATTGGCATGGTCGGGGATTATCGATTTGATAAAATGGATTGCACATTAGAATCTCCTGGAGTAAGCTTCGGGGCTAAACGAGGAATGCCGTATCTATATGATATTCAAAACACGCTTAAATATTTCACTGTAAACTGAAAACTGAGAACCGTGAACAAAAAAAACCATGAACGAAGATCGCCAGCGGGAGATGAATCTGCGAAAGATTCTCGAGTCGCTTAGTTACCGGGTGGCCTACAAGGACGTGGATTTCCTGATGCAGCCCGAACTGCGGGCCGCGCGAATGGAACTCGAACTCCTCAAACCGGAGTTGTATTTTCAACGCAACAACATCCGCTCCACGGTCGTGCTGTTTGGCAGCACGCGGATAATCGAGCCGTCCGCCGCTGAGGAGCAATTGGAACGGGCCCGGGCCCGGCTGGCCGAGACGCCCAACGACTCGCGGCGTCAGCGGGCGGTCGATCGAGCCGAGGAAATCGCCAAGCGCAGCCATTATTACGAAACGGCCCGGGAGTTCGCCCGGCTGGTTTCGACCGTCAATCAACAAGAAGACGCTTGCGATTATGTGGTCATCACCGGGGGCGGGCCGGGCATTATGGAGGCGGCCAATCGCGGGGCCTATGAGGTGGGGGCAAAATCCATCGGACTGAACATCCGACTGCCCCACGAACAACAACCCAATCCATACATCACTCCCGAATTGTGCTTCCAATTCCATTACTTCGCCATGCGGAAATTTCACTTCCTCATGCGGGCCAAGGCCCTGGTGGTCTTTCCCGGCGGGTTCGGCACGATGGACGAACTGTTCGACGCCCTGACGCTTCGCCAAACCGGACGCATGCAGGAGATTCCCGTCATCATGTTCGGACGCGAGTATTGGCAACGCGCGATCGATTTTACTTTTTTGGCCGACTCGGGCACGGTCGAGGACGCCGATCTGGACCTGATCTCGTTCGCCGAAACCGCCGAAGAGGCCTGGAACATGATCGAGCAGTTCCACCGCCATCGCCGCTCACCCGGCGAGAGGACCGACGCGGGCAACGATGCCTGGGCCACCGATTAAAGTATTGTAACCGTTTATGACTTGCTATGTAGTAGTGTTACAATGTAGCAGGCACACTCCGTGTGCCGTTTGTTTTGATAAGGAATTCGACATGGCACAAAAGCGGATATTCGTCGTTAGTCTAGGCATAGCAATGTTGCTGACCATACCGGCGCCGGCCGATGAGAACAAAGATAAAAAACCGGAGGTCAAGCCGGCGGCGGAAAAATCCGCCGATAAAAACGCCGCGGCCGATCCGTATGCCGTTCCCGATGGAACGCCCAAGCAATTAAAGGAATTTATTCAGAATATCATTCGCAACATGCCGCTGGACGATGAAACGCGGAAAACAGCCCGCGCGGCCATGCGAAAGGCGGCGGAAAAAATAATGGCCGGCAAGCCCAGCGAGGAAGAAATGGATTTCGCCGTCGAGGTGAAAACCCACACCCTGGATAAATCCGAGGATATCGCGGCCTTCAGCGAGGCCCTGAAAAAGGCGGGCCATGAAAAACAATCGCGCGCTGCGCGAAGCTACGCCTTGCAGATATCGTTGAAAAACGCCCTTATGAGCGATAATCCGGACCTGCTGAAAAAACAGATAACCGGGGCGCTGAATTATCTTAAAGAGGCCCCGCCGCAACCGGCCGACCTGGGCCTGGCCATCATGACCGGACAAATCGCCGAGAGCCAGGGCGATAATGCCTATGCCCTGGATGTCTATGGCAAACTACGCAAGGCATTCAACGAAAGCAAGGACGAGAGCCTTGCCGAATACGGCAAAAGACTGGAAGGAGTGGTGCGGCGGATGTCGCTTCCGGGCCATAAGATGCAATTGGAAGGCAAACTCCTTTCCGGCGAGGCCTTCGATTTCTCGAAATACCAAGGCAAGGTGGTGTTGGTAGAATTTATGGTGTCTTGGCGGAAGAGTTGCGCGGCCGAAGTGCCCAAGCTCAAGAAAATCTACGAGGCGTACCACGATAAAGGCTTCGAGATCATCAGCTTCAGTTGCGACTACCGGCGCGAAGACGTGGAAAAATTCGTCCGGGAAAACGAGATGCCCTGGGCCACCGTCTACGGCGACAAAGGCCCCA
>JBEKSO010000152.1:0-9045 GCA_049516935.1 Thermoguttaceae bacterium | reverse complement strand
ACCAATTTCCAATACAACTTGTTGTATCGGCGCCTGCAAGAGCTGGCCTTCCTCAACCGCGGCGTGAAAATCATCTACCGCGACCAGCGCACCGGCGAAGGCGAAACGTTCTGTTACCAGCGGGGCATTTTGGAATTCGTCGAACATCTGAACCGCGCCACCGAACCCGCCCACGAAGACATCATCTATATCTCCGGCGAATACGATGGCGTGGGCCTGGAAGTCGCCATCCAGTATTCGGCCGAATACACCGAAAACGTCCATTCCTACGTGAACAACATCTGCACCACCGAGGGCGGCACCCACGTATCCGGTTTCCGCGCTGCCATTACCCGCACCATAAATTCCTACGGCAAAAAAGAAGGGCAGTACAAGGACCTTATCCCCAGCGGCGACGACTGCCGCGAGGGCCTCACGGCGGTGATCTCGCTCCGCGTGCCCGAGCCGCAGTTCGAAGGCCAGACCAAAACCAAGCTCGGCAACAGCGAGATCGAAGGCATAGTCAACTCGGCCGTGGGCGACTACCTGGCTAAGTATCTCGAGGAAAATCCCAAAACCGCCAAGATCATCGTAAATAAAGGCCTGTTGGCGGCCGAGGCCCGCGAAAGCGCACGCAAGGCCCGGCAACTGGTCCGCGAACGTAAAGGCGCCCTTTCCGGCGGCGGACTGCCCGGCAAGCTCCGCGACTGCACCAGCCGCGACGTCGAACGCTGCGAACTGTACCTGGTCGAGGGCGATTCGGCCGGCGGCAGCGCCGAAGGCGGACGCATGCGCGAGTTCCAGGCCATCCTTCCCCTGCGCGGCAAAATCATCAACGCCTACAAATCCCGCGAAGACAAAGTCCTCGCCAACGAGGAAGTCCGCAGCATGATCTCGGCCATCGGCTCGGGCATCGGCGAGGAAATGGACCTGGCCAAACGCCGCTACGGCAAAGTCGTCATCATGACCGACGCCGACGTGGACGGCTCGCATATCCGCACCCTGCTTTTAACCTTCTTCTACCGCCAGATGTACGACCTGGTAAAAGGCGGATACATTTACGTGGCCCAACCCCCGCTGTTCCGCGTCCGCCAGAAAAAAGAAACCTACTACGTGCAGACCGAGGAAGAAATGAAGGCCCAACTCCTCGACGCCGGCCTGAAAGACGCCGTGTTCGAGCCCGGCGACGGCCGCACGATCGCCGGGGCCAACATGGATCGCCTCTGCCGCTCGCTGGCTGCATTGGAGGAATCGCTTCTGGCTCTTGAGCGCCGCGGCGTAAACCTCCGCGCGTTTTCCGCCCGGCAAGACCCGGTCACCGGCCGGCTGCCCATGTATCACGTCTACCTTGGGCACCAGGAACACTGGTTTACCACCCGGGAAAAACTCGACGAATTCCTTGCCGCCCAAGAACTGGAAAGCGGCGGCGAACTGAGCCTGACCGACGAGCCCAGCGAAAACGGCGCCGAGCCCGCCCCAGCCAGTCGCCTGCGATTGGTCGAATTGCACGAGGTCCGCTCCATCAACACCCAACTCGCCGTGCTCCGCTCGATGGGTTTTGAAATCGACAGCCTCATCCCCCAGGAACGCACGGGCGTGCAGGAGTCGCGCTACCGGCTCCGCCGCGGCGACCTGACTACCGGCCTGGAAGACCTCCGCGGTCTTTTGACGGCCATCCGCGCAGCCGGCGAAAAGGGCATGCAAGTCACACGCTTCAAAGGCCTGGGCGAAATGAACGCCGAAGAACTCCGCCAAACCACGCTCGATCCGGCCCATCGCACACTCTTGCAAGTCACCATGGAAGACGTCGGCGCCGCCGACGACCTGTTCCGCATCCTCATGGGCGACAAGGTCGAACCACGCCGCGAATACATCGAAAAACACGCCATGGAAGCCCGAAATCTGGACGTCTAGTTTTTACTCAACACGGAGCCACGGAGGCCACGGAGACAACTAATAAAACATAAAATGATAAGCGATGAATAATGGTTTATGTTTTATTAATCATTCTTCTTTTTAAAGGTTATGTATTTCTTTTATTTTTCTCCGTGTCCTTCGTGCCTCCGTGTTGCATTTCTTTGGAAAGTGTGCCTAAACCGCCATGAACCTATTCGATCAGTTTAAACACACAGTTGAGCAGCGCTTCGGATCAAACCCCCGCCGCGCCGACAAAAAATCCATGGACATGTCCAGGCCGAAAATGGGATTCGTCGAGGGCACGCGCCCCCACTTTACCCAAGAAACGGCCGGACTACTCCGCCAACGCCTCCAAGCGGCCGCACTCATCTTGTCGGTCCTTCTGGCCGTCACCTTTATAGGAAATCTTTTTTCCGAATACGCCCCCTTTATCGTACTCCGGGTCGCCATTGTGATTTTCTTCATCGTTATCTTTATCTTCCTGCAAAGCGCCCGCGATTTTTCCTTGACCGGGCTACGCTGGATCGAAGCCGCCTTGTTCGGCGCGGTCGCCGTGCAGTTCGTGCTCATGATGCGGACCCGCATGGTCTTCTTCGCCGGCATGGAAGAAGCCGTGTCGGTCGTCGCCGCCCAGTACGCCTATTTCGCCGCTTGGGCCTTCCTCATACTCACATACGGCATCCTCATGCCCAATACGTGGCAACGGGCCCTGGCCGTGTTGCTTCCCACCGCCTTTTTGCCCTTAGGGCTGATCCTCTGGCTGCGGATGCGCAATCCGGCCATCCACTACGCGCTCGACGCCGACAAAATGAACACTCCAGTCATGCTGCCATTCCTGGCGGTCATGGTCGCCGTGTTCGGCGCGTACATTATCCACTCCATCCGCCGCGAGGCCTTCACGGCCAGGCAACTCGGCCAGTACGTGCTGAAAACCAAACTCGGCGCGGGCGGAATGGGCGAAGTCTATCAGGCCGAACACCAACTCCTCAAACGGCCGTGCGCGATTAAACTCATCAAGCCCGACAAGGTCGCCGAACCCGCCGTCCTTACCCGCTTCGAGCGCGAGGTGCAGGCCACCGCCAAGCTTACCCACTGGAACAGCATCGAGATCTACGATTACGGCCGCTCCGACGACGGCACTTTCTACTACGCCATGGAACTCCTGCCCGGACTGGGCCTGGACGATATCGTCAAGTTTCATGGGCCCCTGCCGCCCGCGCGGGCCGTGCATTTCCTCCGCCAGGCCTGCAAGGCCCTCCGCGAAGCACACGCCAAGGGACTCATACATCGCGACATCAAGCCGGCCAATATCTTCGCCGCCGAACGCGGCGGGATCTACGACGTTGTAAAACTCCTCGACTTCGGCCTGGTCCGCGAACAGTCCGGCGAGGCCGAGGACATGCAACTGACCCAGGTGGGCACGTTCAGCGGATCGCCGCTTTACATGTGCCCGGAACAAAAACGGTCATACCACAATCTCGACGCCCGCAGCGATATTTATTCCCTGGGCGCGGTGGCCTATTTTCTAGTCACCGGCCGGCCGCCGTTTGTGGGCGACAACATCTACGACATCATCGCCGCCCACGCCCGCGATCCGGTCACGCCTGCCTCCGAGCTGAATCCGGCCGTGCCGCAGGATCTGGAACTGGTAATCAATCGCTGCCTTGCCAAAATGCCCGCCAACCGATTCCAGGACGTCGACACCCTGGAAAAAGCCCTGGCCGCCTGCGCCTGCGCCGACCAATGGACCGAAGACCAGGCCGCCGCGTGGTGGCGGGAAAAGGGGAAGAATACATAGTGGTTAGTGGATAGTGGTTGGTGGTTAGTGGATAATTGTTGTTTTGGTCACCAAAAGTCGATTTTTCCACGACCGGCCCTCACCCCCGGCCCATCTCCTGGGAGGAAAATTGCAAATTGCAAATTGGAAATTGCAAAATGCAAATTGCTAATTGAACGATCGCAACAGATCGTGATGTTTGGGCACTATCAGGGTTTCCATGCTCGGCCCTCACCCCCGGCCCCTCTCCCAATGGGCGAGGGGAGTTAAAGCAAAGCCCTCGCCCCCGGCCCATCTCTTGACCAACTAACCATGCTGACCAATGCCAAATTCACGCCCGTTTACGGGCGTTTTCCGCCGCAGGCGGTCTTAGGCCCGGCGTTTACGCCGGGTTCGTTGTCGCCGCTCTCATCTATCGCTTTTTTTCACCGCACATTGTCACGCCCATTCATGGGCGTCCTGTTTGCCGGCGGGCAGGAGGCCCGTAAACGGGCCTGACAACCCAACATCCAATTGCCGCGTTTTCTCAACCCGGCGTAAACGCCGGGCCTATTACCGCTACGCGGTCAAGGGCCGTAAACGGCCCTGCCGCTCTTGCCCGTTAATCTGCGTAACATCAAACACGATGCCCTGGGCTGGGCGAATCATCGTCCCTTCGGGCCTACATCCGTCCAAACTGTTATCCTCAAATTGAACAAATATAACCACTTGCGCGATTTGCCATGAAAAATGTCTGAAATCCGGAGGCTGATAACTGATGGCCGGTTAGTTTGCGCTTTTGAGGTTTGAATTTCAAGACAATTTTTTGGCCGGGAGGGAATACGATGTAATTCTCCTGATCTGCTATAAACGGTCCATCTTTTTAGGCCATTAATTTGGTATAATACAACCCACTTCTATTGATCAAACAGATTTAGCGAAAAAATACGTTGCCCCGCTACTAATCCAAATACGATGCTATTATCTGACAAGAAAATCATGGAATTAATGAGGATATAATTCTATGAATAGAATTAAAATACCCAAATTTTTTAAGTCCAAACTTAAAGGCCATGATCTTGAAGGCCCATTGATACAATCTGTACAGAATTTTTCTGATTTTATTGGTGACTCCACTCGCCAACTCACATTTTTTCCTGAATTTACAGATCATGGCCTACAGCATTTTCAATATGTCCTGGACGCGACTGAATGGTTGATTGCTAAACCATTTCGAAGAAAAGTAACGCCTGATGATGTGGCTATCTTAGTCTTGTCAGTTTTTCTGCATGATCTAGCAATGCATTTGACTGAAGATGGATTCCTAACTTTAATACAATCAAAACATTTTCATAATATCGTTCCCGAGATTGATAATAAATCATGGCGAGATCTTTGGGACAATTACATTGCTGAAGTCTCACGATGGGGGGAAAGGGAAATCAATACCTTATTAGGTCCTATAGAAAGTAGCGACTTTAAAAAATGTTTTGAGATTCTTCTGGATTTGATTGATAAAATGCCATCGCCTGATATATGGCCGCGTGCATGTTACAAAATTACAGGTGAATTTATCAGACGAAATCATGGCCGTATGGCACATGAGTTTGCTATTGCGGGAATTCCGGGCCCTTCAAATATAAAACTATTTCAACCAATACAAGGACTTGATAATTTACGAGATATGTGTGGTCTTATAGGGCGCAGTCATACGATGGAAATGCGACAATCATTTCCATACTTAAAGAATAAATATCACGGGCGAGTAACATGCCTAAATACTCATCCGGTATTTTTAATGGCCCTATTACGTATAGCAGATTACCTTCATATTGAAGCAAGCCGTGCACCACATGTTTCGTTGGCAGTACGATCTATTCGAAGCCCATTTTCGCGCGGAGAATGGGATATGCATCAGTCAATATCTGACGTGCGACAGGATGAAGAAGATGAGGAAGCAATTTTCGTTGTCACAAATCCCTCTAATAACAAAACATTCTTGAGAGTTCAGAGGCTCTTAAACGATCTGCAAAGAGAACTTGATAATTCATGGGCTGCTATTGGTGAGGTTTACAGTAGAACCGAGTTGAAAAATGCAAGACTACGTTTACGTCGTGTGCGAAGCAATATTGATGATATGCAAAACTTCCAAAACAGTGTCGATTATCTGCCTAGAAAATTTTCGTTTGAAACAGCGGGAGCTAACTTGCTAAACAGACTTGTGGGTGGGCTTTATGGCGAATCACCGGAAGTGGGAATTCGAGAATTGCTTCAGAATTCTATCGATGCAGTTAGAGAGCTCAAGTTTTTAGCATCCAAGCAACAAAACGCGGAGAATTGGCTGCCTAGAGATAAAACTAATATTATTATCAATTTGGAAGGCACAGATCAAAAGGGCGGTTATCTGGAAATTACAGATTATGGTATTGGGATGGATCAAGATGTACTTTCAAACTATTTTCTACGTGCAGGTGCATCCTTCCGTGATTCGGAAATTTGGCAAAAGAATTTTTTGGATAAAGGCATTGCAAAAGTTACGAGATCCGGGCGATTTGGAATCGGTGTTCTTGCGGCATTTTTACTCGGAAAACGGATTCAAGTTACTACACGGCATTTTCTGGCAAAGGAGAATGAAGCATTAACTTTTTGTGCCGCAATTGAAGATGAATTAATCGAAATTAAAAAGACGACAAGAAAATATCCCGGGACGACAATACATATTCAAATTAATGCAAATACATTTGCGAAATTGAATCAAAATGATGGATTAGAATGGGATTGGTATCGATGGAAAGAACCAACAGTTGAGCGAATAATCAATGGACGAAAAGACTTGCCAAAATTAACCCAAATTCCTGGATCGGATAATTCATTGCCGGAAGAATGGCATAGCATAAATGTTGATGGATATGAAAAAGTATTATGGACTTATGGACGCGCACCCCATCTAGTATGTAATGGCTTAAATATTGGGACTTGTGCATCCGCAATTGGATATCATGTATGTATGCATTGGGAAGGATTTCCAGGTCCTATGGACTTTTATTTGCCATTAGGGGTGCCGTATGTATCTGTTGTGGATAAAAATGGAATTTTACCAATCGATTTGCAAAGATTCTCACTTTTGAATCACAAATACCCATTTGCCGATCAATTACTAGAAGATGTGACCAAAGATTATATTGCTTTCTGCTTTGTATTTGGACCAACATCACCATCGTTTATGGATCAATTACACAAATCCAAATCACTAAAGGGTTGTCCAGGATATATAAAATGGATTGGACCATTTACTCCTACTACATTAATTGATTGGATTTTCACTAAAGATGGAGCGGCTCCAATTAATTACGCGAATTTGAAAAATTTATCACTGAAAAAATTAATTGTTTTAATCATGCTAAACCGTTCTTATCGGTTACCGGACATAGATCATTCAGATAACGGAACGATGCTTATCGGCTGTTCAAATGATATTCCTGCACAATATATTGATTTGCGTGAGATTTTACTAAGTCTATTGAGAAAATCTTATAAGAATGGGATGGATCCTAAGCGCATTTTTGATGAAAATACAGGTGCCGTTGTACTAGGACAGCGAGATATTCTAGACAATATTCTTGTCAATCTTAATCAGATGCAATCTATTCCCGCTAATGTTGTAGGGATAGAAGAGGAAAACGATACTTTATCGGTATTTAATTACGATTATGATAAATTTGATATAAAAAATATTTCTACTGAGATAAAACAAGCAATTGCAGATGGCAATATCATTTATGCAGAGATTTTACAACCCAGGATGACTTTGGAACATCCAGAAAATGCTTTTGATAAAACATGGTGGGATATTATGCCCGAGTCAATTATCCCATATAATGAGACTAAACGAAACGAATTATTATCAAAAATAATTTCAAAAATAAAAGATCATGTTGAAAAATGGCAAAACTTAAAAGAAATGGGAATGGAAGAAATTCGCCGACGCTTTAAAAGAAAAACTGATCATTTCGAACGTCTATGATGTTATAAAAATTTTACACAAATTAAATGGAGAAAAAATCTATGCCAATTGAAGTCAGAAAACCTACGGCCGAGGAAACCAAGAAGATGAAAAAATTGCCGATTTGGGAGAAGGAGGTGTCGGAGTTTCCGTGGCATTATGATGAGAAGGAGACTTGTTTGATACTGGAGGGGCAGGTGACGGTGGAATCGGCCGATGAGACGGTTTCGTTCGGGCCGGGGGATTTTGTGGTCTTTCCCGTGGGCTTGGACTGCACTTGGAAGATAAAAAAGGCGGTGAGGAAGCATTATAAGTTCGGATAAAGTGGACGGTGGGCAGTGGACAGTGGGTGATGGACGGAAAAGGATGAAGGCTTAGAGATCAGGGATGAAAAGAAAGGCGGGAGGCTGTAGGGCGGATGGTGTCGGTTATTAAAAAACTGATGACAGGCTACTGAAAACTGATGACTAACGACTGTAAACTGCTCGGCACTGTCCACAGACCACTGCCCACTGTCCACTAATTTAAGAGATGGCCGGTTCGCGGCGGCGGGGGGCGGGGGGATGAGCGGGGCGGGCATCGGGCATGGGGGGCGGGGCCGTGTGGCGCTGGGGTGTTGGGCCGGCGTGGTTGTAGTTAACGAGAAAAGTATTGCGGCCGATGGTAAGTTCATCGCCGGGCAGGAGCGGGGATTTTTTCGCCACGCGCAGGCCGTTTATGTATGTGCCTGTTTGCGTGCCCAGGTCCCAGACCATCATACCTTCGTCGCCGTCGTCGATCATGCATTGGTGATGTCCCACGGCCGAGTCGTCGAGGCAGATGTCCGAGCCCGGGTCCAGGCCGACGATGACCGGGAACTGGTCCACAACGAATTTTCTTTTTCGCGAGTCCGTGCTGGTCAGTTCGATTTTCATTGTGAACTCCTTTTTCCAACGGGCCAGTCGTTCGATACCGAGGAGGAGAAATAGTTAGCCCTTTGGGCCGGCATAACAGGAGGCCCGTAAACGGGCCTGACAATCCTAAATTCAATTATCGCGGTTTTTCGACCCGGCGTAAACGCCGGGCCTAAGACCGCTACGCGGTCAAGGGCCGTAAACGGCCCTCGTAGTTGGTTCATCGCGAAACCGCAAGCGGTTGATTGGTAAAACGCGAAACCGCAAGCGGTTCTCGTAAAACGGCATTATTTGGCATATCGCGAAACCGCAAGCGGTTGATTGCTAAATCGCAAAACCGCAAGCGGTTTGTCGTATTCTCGCGAAACCGCAAGCGGTTTACGGGAAAACGGCAAGTCGAATCCTAAGACAAGCATACCAGTTGCTTGGCGGGCGTCAACTATATCCCTAAATAAGGAGGGGTCTTGATGGCCAATCCGCACAAATCGCTGGAATAA
>JBEKSO010000151.1:0-9076 GCA_049516935.1 Thermoguttaceae bacterium | reverse complement strand
TCGTGCAAACGGCCTTTGCACATCTGCTTAACCTGGCATTGCACGTGGCCGAACACGGCCGGGGCGTTTCGGCCGGGCGCTGGTCGAGTTCGCCAGATTTTTGCTATTGGGACTATCCGCTGGTTGAACTGGACGGCTTGACGCTGGGTTTGATAGGTTTCGGGCAGATAGGCCGGGCAATGGCGCAAGCCGGGCTGGCCTTTGGCATGAAAATTTTGGCACACGATCCCATGCCGCCGCAAAATCTGCCGACCGGAGTGCAAATGGTTGACCTGGATACGATATTTCGCAGCAGCGACGCGATCAGTCTGCACTGTCCGCTTACAGATTCGAATCGGCATTTGGTAAATGCCGATCGATTAGCACAGATGAAGCCCACGGCATGGCTGATCAACACCAGTCGGGGTCCGCTGGTGGACGAACAGGCCTTGGCCGATGCGCTCAGCGTCGGGCAAATAGCCGGGGCGGGTTTGGACGTGCTAGCCAACGAGCCGCCGCCGGCCGATCATCCGTTGTTGCGGGCAAAAAACTGCTATGTCACGCCGCACAACGCCTGGGCCACAAAGGCCGCCCGCCAACGCCTGCTCGATGAAGTGGTGGAAAACATCCGCGCGTTTCTGGCCGGCAGGAAGCGAAATGCGGTTAATTAGCGGGAATTGGTTCGTCCGGCAGAGATTCATGCCAAATAAATACAAATTCGGCGGCAAGTTGAAGTTGGTTGGCCCAGTAGGCTAAATAATGTCGATCCAATGAGGCGCGATTTAATTTCAATAGTGCCGCGATATCCGCCCGATCGATAAGTCGTCCGGCAAGTAATTTATGCAGAATGAGATCTTCGCATGTTAATACAGCGGTTTCAATGGATATATCAGGTAATTGTGTTGATATTCGACGTTCTAAAGCGGTCCGAAGATAGTTCGTTTCGGCAAGTAATAGGTCGATTTGCACCTCCATAAAAGCTTCAGAAGGTTCGTAGAGCATCTGAATGATGTTCAATTGGCCAAGCGGCATGATCGGTGGACTGTGCTTAGGGCGGAATCCCAAGGCTTGAAGATGGAGCAAGATTTTATTTAATTGGCGAGTTTCTATGCCTATCAGCAAAACCACATCGCGCGTTGCCCTGGGATATTTCCATAATGACATTGCCAGCCCGCCCATGACAGCGGCGGGAATATTCATCGACCGCAATGCATTCCAGATAGCCTGCAGGGCTTTAATCAATAGTTCAGCCGCCATGACCGCCTCCGCGCTTTGAAAGTTCCTCCATCATGTGATACATCATTTTGTCGTGTTCCTCCATTTGTTCCTTATACCATTGCCGATAGGCGGCTTTTAGATCGCCTTCCGGGCCGATCTCGCGGCGCAGGCCGGCCAGCAGGAACTGTTCGCTGGCGTTCATCACCTCGATCCACATTCTGATGCCCATTTGTGGCGTGAAGTTGTCCGGGACCGGCGGCGATAAATCTGGCTGAGGTTGCATAGTGGGCTGTGGACGCTGATAGGTGGGCGGTGGAAAACTATACAATATGGTTTATCGCTTAATTCTACTATTATTTATGGTATAAAGAAACCGGTACCAACCAACCGACCATGCTCCGCATGGCGCCCGTTGGCGCCCGTCGCGGCTTTATGCGGGGTGATCCATGAGCCTGGATGAATTGTGTTCCCAAGCGGAGCCTGGGAACAAGGGAGGCTAGCATTATCTTCACAGCAAAACCCGCCGTGTATTCACGGCGAGCTAAATACTACCCACTGTCCGCCGCATGTTATTTCCCGGCGGGTATGGGTGTGGCAGTGCGACTGGGCAATGAATTGCCCGGCCCTTACTTATTTCCCCGCGGGAATGGGCGCCGGTGTTGGGACGTGTTCCGGGGCGGGGACGGAAACGGTTTCGGCGCCGCCGCCGTCGTGATATACGCCCACGGTATCCACTCCGCTGCCGGTGAAGTCGCCGGCAAAGGGTTTGTCGCCGGGGCTTCCCAGGGCGAAGACCTTGTCGGTGGCGTCGAGCACGTGGTTATTATTGGTGTCGAGATAGAAGGTGCCGTTGCGATACACGCCGAGTTTGCTGACGCCGTCGCCGGTCCAGTCGCCGACCACGGGGATATCGCCTTCCTGGCCGAATTCGACGACAACGTCGCCGGGGCTCCAGCGGCCGTCGCCGTCCATGTCCAGGAACCAGACGCCGTTGCGGAAGATGCCCACGGTGTAAATGCCGTCGCCGTTCCAGTCGCCGATCACGGGCACGTCGTTCTCGGTGCCGAAGCGGAATACGTGATCGATCAGATCGGATCGCGTGCTGCCGGCCGAAGTGCGTTTCATGGTCCGCCAGCCGATGGTGGCGTCCTCGGGTTCGGGCGGCATGTTTTTATAGCGGTTTTTAATGGGATTTTGCACGTCGGGCAGGCCGGGTTCGACAAGCAAGGCCCGCGGATCGCCGAACCAACTGGGTCCGAAAATGCCGATATCGGTCTTGCCGTCGCCGTCCCAATCGCCGGTAACGGGCCGGTCGCCCGATTGGCCGAGTTTCGCCCACAGGTCGTTTTCGTCCCAAACGCCGTTGCCGTCGAGGTCCAAGAACCACAGGCCGTCGATGAACACGCCGATTTTAGTCACTCCGTCGCCGTTCCAGTCGCCGGTAACGGGCGCTGCGCCGCGCAGGCCGAAGTGAAATTTTTTCACGGGCACGCCGTTGGCGTCGGCGATGATCCAGGTGCCGCCTTGATTCAGGTCAGCGCCGGTCCATGTATCAGGGCCGAAGAGTTGGGTCTGGCCGTCGGCGGAGAATTCGCCGTTTTGCAGGTTGCGTGGTTGGCCGCCGTCGATGACGCTTAAATGCCAGGTATAACCCGGTGGTCCGCCCGATCCGCCGGAGATTTGTTGCGGCATGATGAACATCGACGTGTAAGATACACCGTATCTCAAGGGGTCGGGAGCAAGGGGCAATCGCGGCGGGAGCGGCGTGCTAATGGGCGGCGGATTGGGGAAAAACGGCGGACTGTTGGGCTGGTCGGGCGGCGTTTCGATCTTCACCACGCTAAAATTATTCTGCACGGCCGCGTCGCCCGAATTGACCGCGATCTTCACGATGGCGTCGCCTTGCGGATCCACGGCCAAGGTGCTGAGGAATAATGAGTCGAGTTTCGCGTAACGGTTGACCACCACGCCGCCCTTGCTTCCGGCGGTATCGACGCCGGGAATATAACCGTCTGGCAATTTAGCCAGCACCGAATAATCGCCCGGCTGGAGCCCGGCGAATTCGTAGTAACCATTGGCGTCGGTCACGGTGGTGATGGGTTTGCCATGAGTGTCTTGCATGGGGTAACCGCTGCCGTCGCACAACTGCATTACAATGCCGGAAAGGCGGGTATCGTCCGGCGTAAGCTTGCCGTCGCGCAACGAGGTGACATCGGGCATTGCAGAGCCCTTCTTAACCTGGATGGCCGGCCCGTCCTGGAAGACGTAGCCCGAGATCTTCGCCGGCAAAAGTTCGGAGAAGTCGTAATGCACTCCATTTACGCCCGGGCCGAGCTGGACGTCGATAATACGGTCCACGCCGTCGAGGTTTCCGCCTACCGAACCGACGAAATCGGCGCCTTCATAGTATCCCGCCGGCTGGACTTCTTCAGTGCCGTATGTGCCCGGCTTCAGGTCGGTGAAGAAATATTCGCCGTTTTGATCGGTTTGCGTCACTGCGATATGGGTATTCGACTGATCGAGCAAATATATGGTAACGCCGGGCAGGAGCGGATCGCCTTGATCGAATTGTCCGTTGTTGTCGGCGTCGACAAAGACTTTTCCGCTTATGGTTGCGGGCAGTATTTCGCCGAAGTCGTAGTCTTTGCCGCTGACTCCGCTGCCCAGGGTGATGGCATTGATCAAGTCGGGATTTTGCACCGCGCCGCCCTCTGAGCCTACATTTGCCGCGCCCTCGAGATATCCGGCCGGCTGGGTCTCGGCCAGTGCATAAGTGCCGGGCATTAGATTCTCGAATTTGTAATAGCCGTTGACGTCGGTCACCGTGGTCGAGCCGGTGGGATTGCCCTGGGCATCCAAGAGCGTAACCGTCACCCCGCTGATGCCCGTTTCCGTGGTATCGAACTGGCCGTTGTTGTCGGCGTCATAGTAAACATAACCGCTGACGGAAGCGGGGCGAGTTTCGCCGAAATTGTTTTCGATGCTGTTGTCGCCGCCTTGAAGACCGATGCTGCTTAAAACGTCCGGATTAGTGGACACGCCATCAATTACGCCCCCGACCGTGCCGGGCGCGGAGCCAACGCTCAAATAGCCGCCGGGCTGGGTTTCGACGATGCGATAGGTGTCGGGCAGCACACCGTCGAAGGTGTAGTGCCCGTTGGAATCGGTAGTCGCGGTCTTGCCGGTCGATACGTAATCGTTGTTCACCAGGCTTAAAAGAGTCAAGGTGACGCCGCCGATGCCCGGCTCGCCCGATTCGAATTGATTGTTGAGATTCAGATCCTCGTAAACGTTGCCGGAGATGATGATGGGCAAGGGATTCTGCTGCATCGACAGTCCCAATCCGGCGGTATACACCGGTTCGGGCGTTTCGCCGGGCGGCATGTAGCTGTCTGGAGGGAGGTTCAGCCCATACTTCGCCGACAGGTCGTCGTAGGCGTCATGAAAAGTGCCGGCAACGGTGGTGGTCTGGTAATGGGGCGCGGTGAATACGGCCGTGAAATGGGAACCATCGAACTCGGCGCCTTCCACGATCGGATCGGCGATCCCGCCGGGCCGCATTTCATCCACATTGATGCGTAATACCAGCCTTCCGTTGGCCTGGAAATTGGTGCAGTGGATGGTCATCAGCGTGCTGTTGTTGTTCACGTCGACGCTGACCGTTCCGACGCCGGTTTGCTCGACAATCGACAAGGGCACTCCGGCCATGGTTCCGGTGGGGCCGCCCAGGGCGGTGTGGAAAAACATGTCGCCGTCGACCGGGCTTTTCGCTGCATCCTGCGTTATGGCTGCATTCTTGTGGGTGTCGATGGTGATGTCGGTCAATTGCGTGCCCGGGGCGCCGCCGTCCCAACTGATGTATATCAAATTGCCGACCGAGTCCGTGCCGCTGTGCGGTTCATAGTACGCGGCCCCGACATTCAGCACCGGCGCGCTAATCGACAACAATTGCCGCTGTTCCATCTGCTCGATGCGGCACTTGTGCCAGCGCCCGGAACTTAAATTCCGTTTCGACGAGCGGGCAGGCTTGAGAATATACAACCGTTTAAATGCGTTGCTTAGCAGGCTCACGACAACCTCCATGACCGATTGCCATTGCGATTTGAATGTAGGGTGTGTGTAACACGCTATTTGTCGGGGCGGCAGTTCTGTCCCGCCTCAATAATGTTCTTTTACTTATTTGTTGGGGCGGCGATTGAACTGTCGCCCCAACAAGATTTTTTTATCGTTGCGAAATTCCCTCGCGCTTGCTGCTTATTTTCCAGGCGCGAACAGTGGTGTCGAAACTGCCGGAAATCAGCGTTCCGGTTTGCGTATTGTAGGCCAGCGCGGCTACTGTGCCGGTATGACCGAGTAATTGATTCTCCTCGGCCTTTGAGGAAAGATTCCAGAGGCGGATCACGTTGTCGGTGTCCCCGGCCGCCAATAGTTTTTCGCCGCAAAACTCCAGGGCCCTGATTTTCCCGGGACGCTGGGGCAATGCGATCAAAACTTTAGCGGAAATAGGGTCGAAGATCCTGATCGCGCGGTCGTCGCCGGCCGCGGCCAATTGGCTGCCGCCGGGCGAATAGGCCAGGGCCGAAATCAGCCGGGTCGAGGCCCGAATTTCCCCTGTCGTCGATCCGCTTGCCGTATTCCACAGCCGGATCGTGCCTGCCCGACCGGCTGCGGCCAGTTGCGCTCCGTCCGGCGAAAATGCCAAGGCCATCAGCTCGCTGCCCGGCCCATCCAATTCCCTGGGCAGCCGGCCGTCAGTGGTATAGAGCCGGACCTTGTCGCCGAATCCGGCCGAGGCCAAGAGCTTCCCATCAGGACTGTAAACCAAGGCGCGAATGGCCTGGGGCTCTTCGGGCAATTCGGCCGGCTGTCCGGCGGTAGTAAGATCCCAAATGCGGATCCGCCGATCGTTGCCGGCCGTGGCCACGGCCTTGCCGTCCGAGCGGAAAGTTACCGACTTGATCCAATCGGTATGTGCGGCAAGCCTATATAGCACCGTGCCGTCGTCAAGGCTCCAAATCCGCAATAAGTGATCGTCGCCGACCGTGGCCAGCATTTTTCCCGTGCGATCGACGGCCACCCCGGAGATGACCGGAATTTTTTCCACGCTGGGGCTTTTATTTATTTCGATGATGCGAACCGGAACCTGTCCGGCAGTCGGATCGGCCCCCCATGAAATCCCCACGTAAATGCTGTAGGCCACAATTGCCGCAATCGCCGCCAAAAGTCGCCATTTTGTCATTTTATTCACCCAAATGATATAGACTTGATTGATGTGCACGAATAAACCTGATCGAGCGTATCGCGTTATCTGTCTATATCGACATTGGGTGAAGATGACGTTTGGGAACTTTAGTAATAGGCATTTCGATTATTATGAAGACGTAATATGGGCAATATAAGAGATTTGGATAAGTAAATGCCGGCCACTTTATCCATTGCAGGGTTAGAGGTTCGGATAGCGTCTAAGCTTTTAAATTAAAAAATATACGCCCGTGAATTAGCTTTCATACGGCAACTGCATCATTGCTAAAAAAAACTACTTATAATGGAATTCTTGCGTCAAAAAAAATGCAAATTAACCTCCCGGGCCGTTGATCGAAAAAATCTGATCGACTTTTATCATAAAGGCGACCTTATGAAAAACTACAGTATTCGCATGGCAGGAATTCTGTCGGTGATCGTTATTGTGTTTGCCACGGCCGCTTACAAGTCTTATGGCTCCGGGGATAATGCCGACCAACAGAAATCGGACGCGGCCGCATTGCTGAAAAAAGCCGAGCAAGCCAGGCAGCGGGCCGAGAAAGCGCATCAAGAGAAAAAAGCCGGTGAAGAAGAAGCGGCCCAAGAAGAACGTATCGATAGCCTGGCGTCGTATCTCGAGTTAAAGCCGGATGATTTGGACGTGCGGGAAGAATTAGGCTTACTGCGAGCGGATCACGTTGAAGATGCGAAATCATTCGGCTCGGCCTATAGCGTACTCAACGGATTGCTTCGCGAAGACCCTAAGAGAAACAAGGCTCGCCGCAAACTAATCGAGTTGGCCATGCTTGCCCAACGTTACGATGACGCGCGTAATCATCTCGAGCAATTCTTGCTGAAAGACAAGCCCGATGACCCGGAATTGCTGGATCTTTTGGGTCAATGCCAGGAAAAGATGAACGAGTTCGACAATGCGATGGAGTCTTATAATAAAGCCATTAAAGGATCGCCCGCTCGGATAGACACATATCAGCGATTGGCAATGCTTTTACGCACTCGGATGGATAAGCCCAAGCAGGCTTTCGATTGCATGCAAAGCATGATTAAAAACAATTCCGATTCGGCGAAAGCCTATATCTGTTTGGGAAATTATTGGCAAAGCGTCAATACAAAAGAAGAGGCCAAGAAGGCCGCGGAAAAAGACGCAGATCCCAAGGAAGAGGCCATGAAGGCCGCGGAAAAGGCCGTGGAATTGGCTCCGGACGACCATGACGCCTTGTTGCTGGCGGCCCAGTGCTCGATGGCGATGGACAAAACGGATCAGGCCCGCAAATACACGGAGCACAACCTGGAAGTGCACAAGGATTTGCCCATTATATATACCACCTTGGCCGAAATCACGGCACGCGCAGGCGACAAGGAAAAAGCGATTGAAATCCTCAATCGGGGTCTTGAAGAAACCAGGTTCTCCCCCCAGATACTGTGGTACAAAGCGAATTTCCTCATTGACCTGAGAAAAATGGACGATGCGCGCGAAGCCGTCGGGCAACTGCAAACTGCGCAGTATCATAAACCCTTGATAGGCTATCTTGAGGCGCGGTTGGCCTTTGCTCAAAAAGACTGGGCGGAAGCAACCAGCCGTTTTGAAAAATTGCGCCCCTCATTGACCGCCATGCCGAATTTGCTGAAGCAGGCGGATTTGAGTTTGGGCTACTGCTACGGGCAGTTGCACAGCGTGGACCAGGAAATCAGCGCCTACCAGCGAGTGCTGGCCGCCGATCCATCTTCCTCTCCCGCGCGACAAGGTCTTACGGATGCCTTGCTCGCGTCGGGCCGTGTTGACGAGGCGTTGCAGGAGTACGAAATGCTACCAAAGACGGGAAACTGGCCTCGCGGCGGACTGGTTCCATACGCAAATCTTCTTATTCGGCAGAACATGCAACGCAGCGCCAACGAGCAAAAGTGGGACAAAGTGGAGAAAGTGCTTGACGAGGCGGAAAAAGCCAACCCCGACTCCGAGCAAATCCCTCTCTTGCGCGCCGAAGTCCTTCACGCCCAGAACCGCGATGATGAAGCCGAAAATATCCTGCAAAAGGCGCACCAGAAAAATCCCAAGCAAATCGATTTCTGGAAGGCAATGGTCAACCTGGCCTCGTTGCAGAAGAAATGGAATCAAGCCGAAAAAATCCTGGCCGATTACGAAAAACAAATGGGCGACTCCGCCGATCTGCGCTTGGCCCGCTGCGAATACTTGTTGCAACGCTACGATGCCAAAGCCGCAGAATATTTGACGAAACTGGGTGAAAATATCGACGGTTTTTCCGATGCCGATCGGATACGATTATGGAACGGCCTGTTAAACGCCGCCCGGCGCATAAATGACAAGGACTTAATCCAAAAATTTACCGATTTATTGAGCCGGAAAGACACAAACAACCTGGAAGTTCAATTTTTACGCTTGGAGCAAGCGGCAAACAGCCAGAACCTGGCGGCCCTGGAAGAGGCCTTAAAAGACGTGAAAAAAGTGGAAGGAGAAGGGCCTTTGTGGCTGTTTGGCCAGGCCCGGCTGTTGGCCGTGAGGGCGACTAAAGAAAACAATCCCGGCCTGTATGACGATGCCCTGCAATATCTTGCCAAAGCCCGCGATTTACGCCCCTCCTGGTCGCGCATTGCTTTATTC
>JBEKSO010000150.1:0-9224 GCA_049516935.1 Thermoguttaceae bacterium | reverse complement strand
GCCACGGTCGACGAGGCAGTCAACGCGATGAAAGGCGTGCGCGTGGGCACAGTCGACATGGGGCCGTTAAATGCCCTTTTGGATTTGCACTTCGCCGTTAACGACGCCCAAGGCCATAGCGCCGTGATCGAGTACGTCGACGGTAAAATGTCTGTTTACGATAATCCCCTGGGAGTTGTCACCAACTCCCCCACTTTTGATTGGCACCAGACGAACCTGCGCAACTACATCCATCTCAGCCCGAATAATGCAGCCCCGGTGGTGATGTCGGGCGAAAAATTAGTCGGCTTCGGCCAAGGGACCGGCATGGTGGGCCTGCCGGGCGACTTCACCCCGCCCTCGCGTTTCGTCCGCGCCGTGGCATTTACCCAAGCCGCGCCGCCCACTGATACGGCCGATCAGTCCGTATGGCAGGCATTCCATCTTTTGAACCAGTTCGATCTGCCCCTGGGCGCAATTCGCGGCACCGATAACGGCAAACCGATCGCCGACTTCACGAATTGGACCACCGCGGCCGACATGAAACATCTTCGCTACTATTTCAACACCTATCAAAACCGGCGAATCAAGATGGTCGACCTCAATAAGATCGTTTTGAACTCCAAGGACCTCCAGATCATCTCCATGCAGGAACTGGAATCCGCCCAAGACGTGTCCGACACAGCCAAGAATTGGACGCCTAAAGATTAAGAGCCTAAAAGTCATCCTGAGTGCAGCGAAGGATCTCAGTTGCTATCTATTTTTCCGTTGATTCCATCTAGATTCTTCACTACGCTCAGAATGACGAATATTGTTTTGGGCTCTAAATGAAAAAAACCAAAAGTAGCGACCAAACTGTCCAGCGCTAGATAGATTAATCTGAGAAGGCGTTGGCTCCTTTACCGTCTCTACGATTGCCCAGATGGCTCCATGCCAGGCCGTCTACGGTATATGCGATTGTATGCACGGAACCGTCGCACATAACACAGTTTAAGGTCGATGGATGAGCGCTGCCGAAAGTGTGCCTAACGTGTTTGTAAAAATCGCCGCTGGGGTCTACGTAATCGACATGGTCGCGCCGGGGTATAAAACTCACTGCGAGATTGTTGCTGTTAATACCATTATTACCATAATTATTGTCTTCCGTGCCTGTAAAGCGCCTGATATCCTCGTTGTCGCCGATATACATATTCTCGTTGTCCGCGGGATCCTCGCCTGTAAGATACCACCTCGGGTTCATGTATTTTTCTCCCACCAGAAGCGTATGGGCGGAGCCGTCGCGTACATCCACCTGTCTTATGAGACTGCCGCAATAAATAACGCCATTGCATGTGTCCCAAGATGCAAATACATCGCTCGTCGCCGCTTCTTGGTAATTATTCGGTCCAGGGGAAGGAAAAGCATGTGCGCCGAGTGGCGATTCATTATCGCCGCCATTGCCGGCATAATCGCTCCGCGCGGCGCCGTCGCCGGGCACTAAATCATTAGACGTTAATCCGTTATCGCCTATGTAGAAACTTTTCCTGTCATTGAACGGCAGCAAAAGTAGAGCCCGCCGCGAGGGACAGTTCATGATGCCTATAGTCGTTTGAATCATTTGCCTGGCTGCGTTCTTCCGTGCGGCGGAGCTCAGGCCATATTGTATCATATATATTTGTTTCTGTTCCATGTAAGGCAAGAGATTGAAGATCCATCCGCCGGGTTGTCCGCGCCCGGTGCCTCGCTCCGGAACGCCAATCCAAAAACATGACCATCCGTTGGTGGGAAACCGGCGGTTGGTGGAAAGGTGATTTTGGGCCGCCAAACCGATTTGCTTCATGTTATTGCCACAACTCAGCCTCCGTCCCGATTCGCGCGCGGCCTGGATCGCCGGCAACAACAAAGCGATCAAAATGCCGATAATGGCAATTACAACCAGGAGTTCGACAAGCGTGAATCCGCGAGACCTGGACATGGCTGTTGCATGCATAAGGAAGTCCGTTCGATTAGCTGATTACCACTTACACTTACGCAATTAAAGTAGATTAAAGCCTTACTCCCTATTATCGCGGTTATTAAATTTTTTTCAACCCCCTAAAACATTTTGGGGTCTATAACAAGAAAGAGTATTACTCCAATCATTGGGTCTTTTTATCGCTCTTGCCTCCGCTTTTACCGGCAATTCCAGTTACTTCACAAATAAATCCTTCACTGGCACGATAGTCACGTTCTCCGGCTTGACCTCCAATTTGAACGTGCTGATTTGCTTGTCTTCCTCAAGCACGTTTAAGGGTTTGACCGTGGGATACGTGTAAGGACTGGGGGCATTAGTCACTAATGCCTTTTTAAGCGACTCTGCGTCCTTTGTGACGATCACGATCTGCATGTTTTTATACTGCCAATATTTTTTTATTGCCGCGTTAACCTCTGGCAGGGTCATCTGCTCGAGCGCCTTGCGAAACATTTCCAGGTGGCTGCCCTGGATGCCGTAGAATTTGTCATCCAGTGCAAACGCCAGCCGATCCATGGTTGTGACGGCATAGTGCAGCACATAGTTGTGCAGGAACTTGCGCGTAAGCTCGAATTCACCCTGCGTCAGGCCGTTTTCGACCGTGTGCTCGAATTCTCTCATCGCCCCGCGCAAGGCGAATTGCCGCGCGGCATTGGGCACCGGGCGAATCCAGATCTCGAATATCTGCCGGCGCCGGGCGTAATTCGGCGGCGGCGTCTGCAAGGCCCCGCCGTCGTGAAAATACTCGATGTACGAATAATCGCCGTAGTTCAATCCGCGAATCTCCCGCAATACGTTGTACAAATGACTGCTCGAACTGCGATGCTCGCCCAACCACGAATTGGCAACTGCCAAGGCGTACCAATCCTTTTCTCCGCGCAGAAGGTCGATTGTGTAACCCATGCTGATCGCCGTGGCCGAACAATCCTTTTCCACGATCTTCACTTGCAGGCCGTTGATTTTCGGCGGCGACGGCGGTGCCACGGGCTCGGGTTTGCCCGCCGGAAGCCCGGCCAGGTCGGTGCGGATCTTTTCCAGCAATCGCTCGTCATATCCGCCGCCCAGACCGATGACTACGTTGTCGCGCGTGTAATATTTGCGGTAGAAGTTGCGCACGTCCTCGACCGTGATGCTGCTCACGCCGTCAATGGCGCCCGCCGGCAAATGACCGTACGGCGTGCCCCGGAAAATAGTGTTGTAAAGCACGGCCTTGCCCAAATCCTCGTCGCTGGAATAGCGGAGCGTGTTCTCCAGATAATTGAGCGCGTCGCTTTTCAGCCGGTCGAGATCTTCTTCGCGGAAGGCCGGCTCCATGATAGCCTGCGTTAAAAGTTGATAGTACTGGTCCAGGTTATCCTTGTGGATCCGCCCGTAAATGACCGTCTCTTCCACCGAGGCCGCGGCGTCATAACTCCCGGCAATGGGAAAAAGCCGGTCAAGCACGTCCTCGTAGGAGTTGCTCTTGGTCGATGCCTCGGTAATCATCTGCGCGGTCAAGGCGGCCAGGCCCTCCTTGCCGGGCGGATCGTTTTGCGAGCCGACCTTGAACCACAGCCGGAAACAGACCGTCGGATCGCTCTCGACCGGCAGGGTTACCACCTGATCCATCGGAATAAGATCGGCTGCAATGGTGGTATTGAGCATCAGGCATATTAACAGTATTGCAAATTGCAAATTGCAAATTGCAAATTTCAAATTGCAGCCACGAAAACGTGAGAATAGGATGGATCGAAAAATAGGCATTAATTTTCTCCTTTCAACACGGCGATCGTCAATCGCTGCGCCTGATAGTACTGTTTAGCCACGCGGAGTATGTCCTCGGGCGCGACGCGATCGTACTGCGCATACAACTTATCTACAGCCTCTATTCCGCCGGTCAATGCAATGTAGCGGACCAAGGCTTCGGCCACACGCTCCGGCGAATCCAGGCTGTCTAAAAACTCGTATTTGTCGTGGCGCTTTACATCGGCCAGATTCTGCTGGCTTACGGGCGTGGTTTGAAATTCTTTTATGGTCTCTTGAATATCTTTTTGCACTGAATCGATGTCCTCCGGATTCTTTATCATGGCAATTATCGTCCACAGCGGCGCGTCGCGGTTCATGGGAACGTCGGCCGCAAGAAACTCCACCTTCTGTTGGCGGATGACCAGCTTTTTATAAAGCTCGCTGGTTTCGCCGAATGCCAAACTGCTAAGCAATCGGGCGGCGGCAAAGTCGGTATTGCTGGTTTCAAACGCCGTGCCTTTGTAAGCCAGGCAGAGAATGGGCAGAGTCTTGCCCGGATAACTGATCTCCACCCTGCGCTCGGCCGTTTGCGGCGGTTCAGGTGTGATCTTCGCCGCTTCGTATCCTTTTTTCCACCCACCGTAGTATTTGCGAATCAGGGGAAAAACGGTTTTCGCATCCACGTCGCCGACAACCAGGATCACCACGTTTTCCGGACGATAAAAACGCTTGAAAAACGACAGGCTGTAATCGTAATCCTCGGGCATGGCCTTTATGTCCGCCTCGAAACCCATGGTGCTGTGCTTGTAAGTGTGGACGTCGTATGCCCGATCCAAAAGCTTTTCCTCAAGCAGCATGAAAGGATTGGTGATGTCCTTGCGGTACTCGCCGTAAACCGCGCCGGCCTCGGTCTGGAACGCCGGCTTCAGGTAACTAAGATTTTGGAAGCGATCGCTTTCAAGCTCGATTACCTTTTCCAGATTATCCTTGGCGAACGAGATGAAAAACATGGTGAAATCATCGGTCGTCGAGGCGTTGGCGTTTGCGCCCATGCCCGTGCAAATGCTGTCGTACATCGGGCCTGGATATTTTTTCGTACCCCGAAACATCATGTGCTCGAAAAAATGGGCGAATCCCGTTTTGCTTGCCTCGACCTCGTCCCGGCTGCCGGTGCGGACCACTGTGAAATACGCCGCCAACCCCGGACTGGACATGGGCACCACTATTGCTTTAAGGCCGTTGGGCAGCGTCTCCTGCTCGTATGGATATGGAAAAACCGACCCCGCCGGCGCCGCCTGGGCCAAGACGGCTGGAAACAGGCAAAATAGTGTAAATAAGTATCGCATAGTTTCCCTCGAATAAAAAATCGCCTTAGAATATAGTACAGTTATATTAGCGATCTTTTGCAGGCAGGCAAGCCCGGACTGAACTTGCTCGGAATAACTATCCGGGGGGCTGTTGTTGACTTACTGGAAAATCGAATACAATTACTTCTATCTGGCAGTAGGTTCCTCTTTTTACAAGGAGATTTGCCATGCTGCAGTACGAATTAATCGAAACCAACGAAGGTCTGACTGTAATCGAGATCCCCACCGGCGCAACCGCCGAGGAAGCGGCCCGCCAACAAGCCGGCCTGGTCGTCGATCCCGGCCCTTTCACTTCATACGAAGACGCCTACGAAGCCCTCATGGCCTTGAAACTCGACGAAAATGAGGAAGAAGAACTGGATTGAATCCCAAATGTCATCCTGAGTGTAGCGAAGGATCTCTCTGGCATTGACATTTGCTTCTCGGCCGACATTCTGCTGCATAAGGATACTGTGCTTCACTCAGAATGACGTCGCTAGGAACTCGACAGATTGATTCCCGCCCTATTGAACTCCTCCAGAATCCGCAGATTGATTTTTTCGGCATGGTCCGTGTACTGCTCGTTATTCGGCGGCGCAAACCAATACGTGATATTCAGGATCAGGCCGTTCGCCTTATAATCGCTGAAAACAACCCGCGGAGATGAGCGCTTGCCGTCGATTGTCGGATGAATCGGCTCGCGAATTTCACTCTCGGCCAGAATGTCGTTGACAATCTTAAGCGCCATTACCACCTTTTCCAGGGGCGTATCCAGTTTTAGCGCAAGGCTCAAATTCCGCTGGATTCCCGGGCGCCGCGAAACGTTTTCGATCGGGCTGTTGACGATGTTGGCGTTGGGAATGCTGATCACGTGCCCGCCGCACGTGCGAACCCTGGTGGTCCTCAGACCAATGTCCTCGATTACGCCGTCGCACCCCGAGCAAATTATCCGCTCGCCGATCTTAAACGACCGGTCCATGATTATCGTGATCGAACCAAACAGATTCTTCAGCGAATCCTGGGCGGCCAGCGATACCGCCAGCCCGGCGATCCCCAACCCCGCCAGCCAGGCCCCGATATCTTGCTTAAACACCGATTGCACGATAAACATGGCGGCAATAACGATCAAGAATATTCGTAGCGTGCGGCGGATAAGCGGAGCGACGTGCGTTGCCAGCGAGGAATCCGTCTTCCTGCCGATGTGCTGGAAAGTCACGTCCACAATCGAGATCAAATTATAGACGTACCAAAAAAACGCGATGTAAAACATTAAAAGCAGGGTTCCGGATGCGAAATTCTTTAAATTCTCGCTCATCTGGATCCATAGGAGTCCGCACATAAGCCCCACGGCGATCAGGAACAGGTTGGCTGGGCCGGCCAGATCGAGGAGAAATTTAGTCGGCACGGCCCAATCGCGCGAACCGGCTTTGTGTAGTAAAATCGCGCAAATTTTTCCCGCCGTTATGCCTATGAATATCCATAATAAGAGCATGAACCAAGCAAGTGCTCTGTTTTGGTTCCACAGCTTGACAATCTCTTGATAGTTAATAAATGAAGTGAATTCATGGGTAACACGCCCCAGGGCGTCGGATGGTTCGTCACATGGCTTTTCGGCGTCGGCCTTAGGCTTCGGTTTTGAATCTGCGTCCGAGCCTTTTGTTTTCTCAACGGCCGAAGAAACGGCGGCCCCGGTCTGCGGATCCGCTGCCCTGCAAGGCCCCGCAACCCCCCACATAAGAAGTAATAAAACGGCGGCTCCTATCCAAATCTCTCGTCTCATAAGACGCGATGATATCGAATCTTGCTTTCTTATGCAACTCGTTTCCCCCAATGGAACCTACTTGCAACATAAACTGTCTTTTGACATACTTTATAGGTTTGGATGCACCAAACCGCCGCAAATAAAGCAACTTTCGCTTGTTTCCCGGCGTTTTGCCGCCGAAAAAGGCCGCCGGCTGTAAGTTCAAAACGTACCGTCAAACTCGCTATCGGGTGAATTTATATAGATAATGGTTTCTCTACACTTTGGAGGGGAATATTCCCATGTTCGCTGAGTTCCATCAAACCGCCAAGGCCATTTTCCAAACCGCGCTAAAGGAAAAACGCCTGACCTACAACCCCACTGACGAACAGCTCAGGGCCTTGGCCTTGCAAGAACCCGAAATCATCCTCACCAAATATGATAATCTGGCCGTCCAGTCGGAACCCATGTCCCGGGCGGCAAAAAAGACGAAAAATAATATCGATAACAACTTCGGCGACGAGGAACGCCAACTCCTCAAACAAGCCCAGGAGCGACTGGCTCGCGAACAACTCGTTAGCATCGACGTGAGCGTGGGTGACGGTTCCGATGGCATCACCGCCCGGCTGGTCCTGCCCAAGCAGTTCGCGCACGTCGCCTATGCCGGACTGAAACTGTTCAAGCCCGCCAAAACCGACGATCCCACCTACCAGGTCTTCATGTTTTTCGATGAGGAGTATGAAGCCAACAAGTCGAAACTCCTGCCGCAAAAGGACATTACCATCCGCACCGCCCATACGCCCGATGGGAAAATGGTCAAGTTCGTGCGCAACAGTAACTATTTCGGCGAGTGGAAAAAGGGTGTATTCGCCGGTGAAGACTGGCGGGTAAAACAAGGCGGCAATGCCATCTTCCTCCACGCCGGTTGCCGCAAAGACACGCTCGAAGCATCGCACGGCCCGTACTTGACCAACTATTCCCTTTTCGTGGCACTAAGCGCAAACGGCAAGACCAGCACCACCTGCAAAGTGCTCGCCCGCAAGGGCCGCGAACGCTCCTGGCTCATCCAGGACGACGGCGGCACGCTGACCCGCGACGGCCGCTTTTTGGGTTTCGAGCCCGGCGGGCTGTTCATCAAAACCGACGCCATCAATCCCGGCGAACAAATCGAAGCCTATTATTCCTGCCTCAAGCGCGGCACTTTCATGGAAAACGTCTACGTCGAAAAAGACGGCACGCTCGATTTCTATAACATGGAAATGACCTCCAACGGCCGGGCAGTGGTCGAACGCCGCGATTTCATGCACGCCAGCAACGACATCAACGCCGAACGCGTCGATAACCTCTTCATTATCACCCGCGGCAACATCATACCCGCCATTGCCAAACTCACCCACGAACAGGCCGCCGCCTTCATGGTCCTGGGACAATCCATGGAGTCCTCGGCCGGCGATCCCACCCAGGCCGGCACGATCAAGTACGAATTCTTCTACGACCCCTTTATCGCCGGCGATTGCACCGAACACGCCAACCTGTTCTACGACATCCTCAAGAGCAACTCGCACATCAATTGCTTCCTCTTGAACACCGGCTGGGTTGGCGAAGGAGCGCATTTCCGCGATATCAATCTGGCCGACACCATGGGCATACTCGACTCCGTGTTCCGCGGCGGGCTGGAAGATTGGATGATCTCCGAAGGCACCGACCTGCCCGTGCCGCGCTCGGTCCGGGCGGTCGATTCCATTCTGATGCACCCGGCAAAGCTCTACCCGCACGCCGATTTCGAGCAAAAACAAAAATCGCTCGATAAATATCGCGCCGAATGGATAGACCGCTACCCCGGCCTGCATCCGAAAATCAAGGCCGTGTTCCAGAAGTAAACACGCTAATTTCTTGATGACCTCTTGGAATGAAGATTTAAAAAAATAGGCGTATTTAGCCCCCGGTGAATACACCGGGCGCAGGGCGTGGCAACTCTCACTTTTTAATCCGCCATGTATTCACCACGGCCTATTGACCGTCAGGTAATATATTTCGCGATTATTGTTTAGCCGCGAGCCAACGGCGAGCGCGTTTGAATGTTTTTTCACGCGACATTACTTACCTGAGACTCAACAAATATCAATATCAGGACAACATCAATTATTTGATTATCGTGCCCGAGTAATAAGAGCGAAGCCCATCCCGCGTTTCCATAAGCAATGCCCCGTCCGGAGCGATGCCCCGGCAAAGACCGGCGATGGTTTGCCGGTCGTGTTGCAATACAATCGGCTTGCCGCGTTGTAGGCAAAGCGCATCGGCCCGGGCGGCGATTTCATCGGGATCCCGTTTTAATGTCACGATTTGCCTTTCCAGCCGATGAAGAAGTGCGACTAGAACCTCGGCATGATCATGGCGCGCACCGCTCAGTTCCAGCAAGGTCGTTGCTGTCGGCAGCAGTTCG
>JBEKSO010000149.1:0-9242 GCA_049516935.1 Thermoguttaceae bacterium | reverse complement strand
GCCCCGCTGGAACGCCTCCTGGGCCTCACGGGCCTGGGCAGCTCCACAGTACGCGGCTTGGAAACCATGGGCCGAAACTACAACCGCACCCGCACAGGCTTCTAACCGCCTGAATGTCGCGATTTAATGCAGTAGTCACACAACGTGTGCCGTATTCCAATGGAAATCGTTTTCAATTACAAACTACCGGAAATCTCATGAGTACCCCATATATGGGGTGCTATTAAAAACAGTTTAGCTTTGCATAATTTACATTGCTAATTGAACTTATAAAGTGTAAAATTCGTATGGATACAAGATAGGTAAATAATTGCTCAATTAGCGTACTTCATCCCGGGCTTTAATAGCTAGGGTATCTAGTTTGTATTTGACCAACATGGGGAGATTGTATCAATGAACATTGCCCTCATACTCTCGACTTTGTTAATTGGCGCTTCAACATTTAACTCGCAGGATAATGGCGCATTAACCACGGCCCCGACTTCAGACTTGCCTTTACCGCCCATACAAAATAATTCCACTCCGCCGAAAACCCAGACTCCTGAACAAAAATCGGCACAAAATCGCAACGCGCAACGAAGCATGGCTAGATCTCCCCATTCTTCCGAGCGTTCTCAACAGCAAAATGCTCAGAACATGCGCCCCATGATGCCAACAGCGCCTACCGATTCTTCCGCAGGTTCCCGGGTCGGACAATTCTATAATTTTTTGCCGCCCACGGCGGACGCAGCGTCGGTGAGTTCGGATCCCAACGGCGGATATGCCGGTTTACCTGACCGCATGAATGTCCCTACTTCGCCTACTCGCGCTCGGCCGGGCGAAGCCCAATCTTATACCTCTATGCACGCCGCGGAAGAACAAAATCGCCGCCTGGCTGCGTCTCGAAATGCCGCCTCGGCCCCGGCGCAATTAACGCCTAAGGCGTTTTCAAGTGTTAACGCCCAAGCATCAACGGGGAGCAGTCCGTACATGAACCTTTTCCGCACGGGTAGCAATAATGGCACGATCGACAACTATACTACTCTAGTCAAGCCGCAATTAGAACAGCAGGGCGCAAACCAAAAATTCGGCGCCGACATCCACGGATTGGAAAACAGCACCCATGTTCAAAGTCTGAACATCCGCCAGCTCAATCGCGAAACGCAAACTTTGCAAGGCGTCAATGCCACCCAGTACTTCATGAATTACGGCGATTATTATCAAGGCGCACGTTAATTGCCGGCATTTTAAAAATCCACGCGTCATTGAAACCCGCGCTCACAAATCCGCGGGTTTTTTATTGCATCCCGCCTAAAATTGGGACTGTACGGATTTTTGTGTCTGGGTGCAGGGGCACGGCCATCTTGGCCGTGTTTCTTCACGGACTGGGAACCCGTGCCATCGCTTGTCGCAAATTTTCTTACAGCCCCTAAAATGCCGGAAAATACACTCCGATTATTCCAATTGCGAAAACGCCGCGGCACAATCTCGTTTTAAGGATAATTTCGCCGATGCGGGCGCTTTCGGTCTTAACACCTCGATAATCCCGGCTGTGTTCTTGCCCCCAATTCGCCCGAAGAAATACGGAGAGTCTTTCACGCGATACTCCATCGAAACCACGGCTTTTTTAAAAAAACGTGATGCGCCTCATGGCGATGACGATTGCGCTTTGCGCGGCATCGGCGGCGTGCGCTCAGAATATGCCTTCGGGCCAATTGCCTAACCCGGCCATCGTGAGGATTATCGCTCCCGAACGCGACGGCATGTCGTTCGGCTCAGGCGCATTGGTGGCCGTCAACGATGCCTACGGACTGGTGGTTACCAACTGGCACGTGGTCCGCGACGCCGCTGCCCCGGTTTGGGTCGCTTTTCCCAATGGATTCCGTTCCGCGGCAACCATTCTGAAGACCGATCGCGACTGGGACCTCGCCGCTCTGGCGGTTTGGCGTCCCAACGCATCTCCCCTGCCCCTGGCCACCCAGCCCCCGCGCCCCGGAGAACGGCTGACCATCGCCGGCTACGGCAGCGGATCGTTTCGCGCGGTCTCGGGCCAATGCACCCAGTATGTTTCCCCGGGCGGAAATAATCCCTTCGAGATGATCGAATTATCCGCCCCTGCCCGAAACGGCGATTCCGGCGGACCAATTCTCAACGACCGCGGCGAGATCGCCGGCGTCTTGTTCGGCTCGGCCTATGGTCAGACCACCGGCAGCTACTGTGGGCGATTGCGATATTTTTTATCGTCCGCGGCCGACGACTTCCAACGGCTTCCCGCACAACCGGCTGCTATTGCACAACAGCAATCGACCCCTCTCGTCCCGCTGGCCGCCATTGCCGCGCAACCTTCTTCATCCGTGTCTGCATCAACCAATGCACGGGCTCCCGCCTCGATGGAGAATTTCACGTCTTCAGACGGAAATATCAGAAAAGTATCGCCTGTTTCAACGGCAATATCCGCCAAATTACCGCCCTCATCTATCCCTATCGAATCTTCAATGGCAGGACAACCCTGGTTCGATCAGATACGAAATTATCTGGCTGTCATCGGCATTCTCGCCGTATTGATCCAAGCGCTGCGCGTGGCAAGAAAACTAGCCGCCTAGCCCGCATTTCTCACTAAACCGATATGTCGTAATAGTGTGCCACTGCTTCGCAGAAGCAGTGCTTGCTCGAGTTGCCATTCACTTCTTGACCTGCTTCAGGCAATGACATATGTTGATGGGATATGCCTTATAGCCCGCTTGGGTGGTTTGCCGGTATCTGTTATGTTAAAAGCATTTCCCTTCTCAGGGGCGGGGCTGTTTGAATCTCGCCCGGTTGTGGTACCATGACTCGTTTGCCATTGTCCTTAAGGCTTTAACAATACCACAAACTCCAAGTCCATTCCTATCCATGGCTATTGATGCATATTCTCAGTGTCCGGGCGCTACCGGCAAAAAGATCAAATTCTGTTGCTCCGACTTTCTCACCGAATTGGAGAAAATTGATCGCATGGTGGAAGGCGAGCAATATGCCGCTTGCCTGCAACATATCGAGTCGCTCCGAAAGCAGCCTTTGAACACCGACCGGCAATGCCTGCTGGCCTATCAGACCATGTTGCTCCGCGCCATCGGCCAACTCGAAGCCGCGCAAACCCTTGCCGCATATTTTTTGCAAAAATATCCGGCCAACCAGGCCGCCTTGGCCGAGTCCGCCATCTTGAATACTCTGAAAATAGATAACTCGTCGGCCATGAACTTTTTACAACGTTCATTCGCCGAAGCCAAGGGCTCCTGGTCTTGGCGCACTTATCAGGCGGCCGAAATATTGGTCGAGGCCTTTTTACATCAAGGCCGGTGGCTGCCGGCTCGGGCGTTGCTCCAATTCCTGCTCATCGTTCAAAGGGAGAATCGCAATGTTTCGCAAATGCTGACCGACCTGCTCCGTTCGCCCGAAGTGCCGTTGTTGCTAAAAGAGGATCCGCGATTTCCCCAGCCGCCCGAAAATGCCCCCTGGGCCGATCGATTTTCCCAGGCCATCAGCCCCATGATGTACGGCGATTGGCGAACTACCGAGGGGAATCTTGCCGCCTTGCTTTTAGAGGTAAATAATTTTCCCGCCCTATGGCGATCTTTGGCCGCGGTCCGCGGTTGGCTGAACGACTATCCCGGCTCCATCGAGGCCCTGCGCAAGTATGCTTCCTTCGATATCCCCTTGGAAGACGCGGTCGAAGCCGAAGCCACGGCCATGCTCTTGTCCGATAGCCCCTTGGGCGATGCAGTGCCGATCCTCAACGTCGTCTGGACGGTCGATGACGTCGAGCGCCTGCAGGAGGCGTTTTTATCCGATCCCCGCATCGCGCAGCTTCCTTTCGATCCGGCAAGCTTTGTTGACCAGGACTCGCCGCCGCCTAAAGCGGTGTACATGATCTTCGACCGTCCGGCCGTGGAGTCGGCCGATGGAGCGTCGGCCCAGTCCATGCCTATTTACCTGGGGCAATTATTCCTCTTCGGCCGCCAGACCGACCGCGACGCCCGCCTGGAAATTGTTAATATAACTGCCCCCGAGCTTGCTCAAATCAAGACCGTACTGAACGAGTTGGCCGGCCAATGCCTCCAGGGCCGAGAAAAAACCCGGGAAATCGGTTCCGCCTCCGCCACGGATGATTTATTGCAGCCCAAATGGCGCCCGCCCGTGCAATTAATACCCCAGCAGTTCCATGCCATTCTGGCCGAGTATCGCCGCGATGCCGTCTTTAACCGTTGGACCGACATGAAACTAGGCTCTCTCGACGGCCTATCGTCTAACCAGGCCGCCGCCGACGCCAAGTATCGAATCAAACTCTTGGCCGCGATCATGATCCTGCAATTCTATGCCGACAACCTCCGTTGGTCCTTCGATCTCAACGAATTGCGCACCCGTTTGGGCCTGCCGACCCTGGAACCCATCGACGCCCCGCCCGGCAAAATAAACCAATTGCCCCTGGTCCGCTTGGCGCGTGTCAGCGCGGAAAAACTCCCCGATGAAGAATTGGTCCAAGCCTTCCAGCGCGCCGTGGGCTACAATCACCGCACGGCAGTAGTAAAATTCGGAAAAGAAATTATCGACCGTCCCGCTTTCGCCGAGCGAAAGGAACGGGCCCTGGCATACATGACCCTCGCGCGCATGGAAGACGATCTGGATCGGGCCTTAATGTACGTCGATGCCGGACGCAAGGCCACCGACAGCACGGGCAAATCGCACGCCACCTGGGATCTTGAAGAGCTCTCGCTGCGTTTCGCCCGGCAAGACATACCCGAGGCCCTGCAGCTTATCCGCCACATCGAGAACACGCATATCAACGAGCCCAACGTTTCCCTGATCCTAACGCAGATCCTAGTCGAGGCCGGCCTGCTCCGCCCCGACGGCACCCCTGCAATCCCGCCCGGCTGCCCCGAAGCCGAAATGGCCGCATCCGCCACCCCCGCCGACGAACCCGGCAAACTCTGGACCCCAGGCAGCGAATCCGCCAGCGGCGGAAAACTCTGGGTGCCAGATTAAATGTTATGTAATCCGGAGAAAAAAATTCCCAACACCTTTTTCCCTTAACGAAGCACGGGCGGACGGCCCATTAAAACAAGGTATATTGACAGGCGGCATCAGCCCACTAAATTAGGGAAGATAAATGGATCGGAATTCTTTGTCTGTCATCTCGCACCTAGTCTCAAACAAAGAGTCCCCCACATGGCAGCTTTTATGCTCCTTTTATGCTAAAAAAGTGGAAGTCATACTATAGGATAAGTTCGACAATAGAGGGAAAAGGAAGAGATGAATGAGAATGAGACTGAACTACTGGCCCAGCTAAGAGAAGAACGCCAGATGATGATGGGCCACTGGCGAGATGCCGAGAACGGTATGGGTTCCCACGTTATTGCACTGATAGGATCAATTGGCGGCTTCGCATATTTCTACTTCAAGGGCGAATGGGGGCCATTCGCGCTCCCGAGGGAGTGGATACTGTTTGCTTTCGTCGAGTTTGCCTTCATGGCATTCCTCTCTCTAGTGTCTCTCTGGTGCGGTGTCTGCACATACGGAGGCTATATCCGTGCACTTGAAGACCGCATCAATGGTCTAACCGAGGAGCCGACTGCAGTCTGGGTCGGCGGGGTTTGGAGGCGATTCACCGCCACACCACATGGTGCCTTTTTCTGGTGTTGGGTGGTGATCGATATCCTGGCGGTGACCGCCCTTATTGGCATTTTAGTAGCATTCTTGGTGTCCCCTTCCCCCGTCTGGATGCGAATCCTTACAGCCCTTGAAATCCCTACAGCAGTCATGATGCTTATTTGGGCGCGGTTGGATCTAGATCGGTCGGAGAGTTTCGCCCGGTCGCTCTTGAGTGGAAGAACGAACGCCAAAAAAAGGTGACAGCAACCAAATTTGACAATGTTGGAATAAGAATTGTGAATAAGAATTGGAATTGGGGTCGGGAGTCTTAAATTTCATCCAACGAACCCGGCAAACTCTGGACCCCCGGCAGCGAATCCGTCGGCGGCGGAAAACTCTGGGTCCCCGAATAAATGCCTATTCAAAAAGTCCCCTCTCCCGCCGGGAGAGGGCTAGGGTGAGGGCGAATTGCCAACTTTCGTTGCGTTGTAAATTGTTTGAATTCCTTCGAGTTATGCTATTGAAATAAACTCTAAATGTCATGTAATTCCGAGAAAAAGATTCCCAACCCACATTATTTTCATTATTTCTTCCCCCCGTATTACAGCTTGTTACGTCCATTGTTTTCAAGGTTAATTCATGTTAAAGTTGATTATTATGGTTGCATATGCCGGTCATTGAATTAGCGCGATAATGCCATTGTGATATGATCCCAGTAGGTCTTGATTTTCAGAAGGCAATAAGGTGATCTTGTGGAAACGGGAAACTTTGACCACATTTTAAAAACGCTAAAGGAGCGTAAACCATATCGGCCGTTTACCGTGGCGTTGGTCAACGGAGACCGCTTTGAAGTGGATCACCCGGATGCCCTGGTAGTCCGAGATGGCGTGGCCGTTTATATCGGCGCGGGAGGCGTGCCCGTTCTTTTCGACCACGAAGGCGTTGGCCAGTTCATCGGCGATCTCATGGGCCAATCTGATTCCTGAATTGACAAATGGAAAAAATGCGACATTCTGGTTTTTTGAAAAAGTAGAATGTCCCCTTTTCCACCCCACCTATTACCCTAAGAAAGGAAACGACAATGAGTAGGAAATTGTTTGCGTTTTTGGCAGTTGGATTTTTGGCCGCTAACGTGTCCGCCGATGAGGTGCCTGCACTGAAGACACAGAAGGAGAAGGTAAGCTACAGTATCGGCGTCGACGTGGCAAAAAGCTTCACCAAGTCGGGGGTGGATATCGATATCGACGTCTTCATCAAAGGCCTGAAGGATGGCTTCTCGGGCAAAAAAACTCTCATGACCGACGACGATATGCACGCCACGATGACCGCATTTCAAAGCGATCTGATGAAGAAGCAGTCGCAAGGCAAACAGACGGCTGCGGAGGAAAACAAAAAAGTGGGCGAGGCTTTCCTGGCCGAGAACAAGAAAAAGGAAGGCGTGGTGGCGCTGCCCAGCGGGTTGCAGTATAAAATCCTCAAAGCCGGCAATGGCAAGAAGCCCACCGCTGCCGACACGGTCGAATGCAACTATCGCGGCACGCTCATCGACGGAACCGAGTTCGACAGTTCATATCGCCGCGGGCAACCGACGTCATTTCCCGTCGCGGGAGTTATTCCCGGATGGACCGAGGCATTGAAACTCATGCCCGTGGGCTCCAAGTGGCAGCTATTCGTACCCTCTCAGCTCGCATATAAAGATCAAGGCGCCGGCGCGGAGATCGGGCCCAACGCTACGCTCATCTTCGAAGTGGAACTGCTGGGGATCAAGTAATGAGGGTTCCTATTTTAAAAGTCCCCTCTCCCCTTGGGAGAGGGCTAGGGTGAGGGTTGAATCATTGTAGGGCGTGGCAAGCGATGAAGGTCACAAGCAGAAAGGTGAGAGTGGACAATCTAGTTTTCTGAAAAAAGTTGAATGTCCCCCTTATGCTCCAGTGGCGGGATAATATAACGCTGGGGATCATTGCTTATTGGAAATGCTCTATGTGTCAAGAATTGAAGGAAGGTGATGCAGTCGCGTTCATGAGTAGGCATTTCGTCGCACTCACGTGCCATTACGACCTGCCTAAAGCCGATGGCACGGCAGACAGCCAAGTGGCCGTGTTGTCTGGATTCCTGCTCAATCTTCACAACGTTTTCTTCTGGGTGACAGCTGGTCATTGTCTAAAAGAGCTTGAAAAGTTGCTTTCATCGGAAAATGTAAAGGTATATGGTGGAGGCTTCATGGACTATTTTGGCTATGGCGCGGTTCATAAACAGACGGTTCCGTTTCGATATGAACCCGGAACCGGGTATTACATTACGCGACCGGAGGATGGCCTGGACTTCGGACTGATCATGCTGAATAGGTTACAGGTTCTAGCCTTTGAGGCGAACCACTTGGTCGCAATTAGCCGCAAGAATTGGGAACGGCAAAGCGAGTTGACATTCGACTTCTATAAGATGCTCGGTATTCCGGTGGACAATGTGATAAGAGCCGGCGATGGCAGCGACGATGTCTGTGTCAGACCAATGATGATACACGTCAACAAGATCAACATCGATGATCTGGAGGATGCCCCGTCGGACGCTGAAGCCCCTCCAACGAATGCTTGGTTCATCGGTAAAATTCCTGCTGAATGCACCATAAAGGGCCTGAAAGGAATGAGTGGAGGCCCGATTTACGGCTTTCGGCGCGACGACCAGGGGCATCTAACATATCACGTCGTTGCACTACAAAGCCGATGGTGGTACAAAAGCCGGACAGTATTCGGCTGCTCGGTGCCTCTGTTCGCTGAAGATACCTATCAACAATTGGGCGAATTGATTCGCGGGTCGAAAAAAAGGTGAAACAGATAGGAGGCGTTGCTACGGCCGAGGACTTGCGTAATGAAATACTTTGGTTTTTTTAGTTGTGCCATGTTTTGCTGCTTATGCAATCTTAGGGAGTCCATCGAGAACAGCCATGTGATTCCTAATGGTTTATTACAATATCAAAATAATAAAGATTAGGTGGTGGCAAACTTCAAATGCAACATTTCACCAGTTGTTTTTCCCGAGAAAAAGCAGTGCTTGCAATGCTGGCACGACATCCAAATTATTCCGAAGTATAACGTTACGTCGATTTATGTCTGAAGTGCATGTAAACAAAGGTTTTTAGCGCGCTGCATTTGAAGTTTGACACCACCTTAAGATTAAGGTGTCGGAAGTCTAAAATATCATTTAATTCATTTTCTCCGCGAGTTTTTGAGCGAATTCTTCGGGAGTAATCCCGTAGATCAAAAACCGTTTTTGATGCGAAGTCTCCCCGGAAATGAGTTCGATCTGCGATTTTCGCAACCCTAGCGATTTGGCCAATAGTTCGACAACCGCCTTGTTGGCCTTGCCCTTTTCTGGCGATTGGGTGACGCACACCTTTAGCATCCCGTCTTGTTCGCCGCAAATTTCATTGCGCTTGGCACCGGGCTGAGCCCGCACCGGCAAGATCGTCCCTTCAGGATGCTGTTGCAATGCGATCACTGTACTATTCCCTCGAACAAGGCCGAGCCGATGCGCGCTTGTGCCACTGCTGGCTTTTCGCAATGGTGTCCGGGATTTTCAGGTATTGTAGGTGGCCTGGACTTGGCTGGCAAGCAAACGAAGGCGTATGTAGGTTTAGAAGA
>JBEKSO010000148.1:0-9243 GCA_049516935.1 Thermoguttaceae bacterium | reverse complement strand
TTGACGAGACGCAGCAGAACAGAGTTTGGGGTAATATCCCTTTACTTCTGCAGCCGTGGTTTGTCGAGAAAGCCAGGTCTTATGCCGTGTTGACAGCGGAAAAACGGCTGGATTATATCGACCGGCTGATTGACATTATCACGGCCTGGACCGGAATCGAAAATCTGCTTCCCAATCGGATGACTGTCTTGCCCGGTGAAAAAAGCCCATCCGGCCTGTCAAATCTCTTGTGCTCCGAGATCGATCGCATCGTCGAGGAGTCTGATCCGCCCGACTGCGAGCAAATCAGCGAACTGTGGAAAGCCCTAAAAGTGCGGTGGTTGTCCCGCATTCTGGGTTCTTAAATTAAAAGCCTATCCCAAAAGTCATCCTGAGCGAAGCGAAGGATCTCGGTTGCGGCCCCGTATTACCCACTATTGCCATTGTATTCCATCTAGATTCTTCGCTTCGCTCAGAATGACGAATATTGTTTTGGGATAAGCTCTAAATATATATATGCCAATAAACCGCTTGCGGTTTCGCGATAAGGTTTGAATTAGAATTGGAATTAATCGACAATCTCCCCTGCCTCCGGCTGTTATGGAGGTCGAAAAACCCGTCGCACACAATATAAGAGGGAATTATTCCAAATTCCTTCGCGGCGGTGGTGGGGCGTCGAATTCTTCACGATCTGACTCGTGCCAGATCGGTAAACCGCGCTCTACACGCTCGGCCATCACAAGCAGTTTTTCCTTTGTGCCGGGCATGGCGTCGGCGGCCTCGAATTCAGTGGGATCCGCCTCTGGCGGTTCAAAATCCCAGACCCCCAGTTTGATCGCCTCCAATACGGATTTCGGCACGATCAAGCTCCTTCCCCGAAAAAGTATAGTACGTCCGGACTAACTCTGTCCCGAATGGGAAAAAAACATACTCCTCCTTTAAAAAAGAAAACATTGTAAAAACCCCACAGGATAGTTAGTATTACGAAATAATTGAAAATGTCAAGCATTTTCTGTTTACATTTCCCGTTTTAACACGGTACATAGTTGCATTTATATACATTCTGATTGCATGGCGAGTCTGGGCAATGTAGAGCGAATGGAAAATTCAGAAAAACCTCAGCTAGATTGCATGGATCAGCCTTTTTCATATCATTAAGTGTTATCTTAACAACACGCCACAAAGTCCGCTGAGAATCAGATGGCAGACGTGCATTCTTCCGCCGGATCGAGCAAACTCGTTCTTTTCGGCATTGCCATTTTAGTCGCTATGTACTTGGTAGCATTGTGGTTTGATCTTCCGCAGCAGGCGACCTCCGCGATAGTTGCTACCCAACACGATCTCTCCGCCCTGTCAGAGGCCCGCGCACAAACAGCAGAAAAATCCGCGGAAATCGAAGTCCCCACGCCCCCGCCCCTATGGATGGTGCTGCCCTTCGTGTTAATGTTGGGCGTGATCGCCATATTTCCACTCTTGCCCGGAGTCAAGCATTGGTGGGAGAAGAACTTCCATCGCTTTTGTGTCTCCGCGGTTTTGGCGGCGGTTACATTGGGATATTATCTTTGGATTCACAAACAGCCCATCAAGGCCCATTGGCCCGCGCTCCATGTCGCTTTACACAGCCTATCCGGACCTAATTATGAGTTAACCTGGAACGTCTTCGCCAATGCCATGCTCAAGGAGTATGTTCCCTTCATCCTCCTGTTATTCAGTCTTTATGTTATTAGCGGCGGCATTCGCATCACGGGCGATCTTCGCGCACATCCTCTCATCAATGCCGTGTTCTTGTTGGTCGGCGGGGTGCTGGCCAGTATCATTGGCACCACGGGCGCGGCCATGCTCTTGATCCGCCCCTTGCTGGAAACCAACTCCGAACGCAAGCACGTCGTTCACACGGTAATCTTCTTCATTTTTGTGGTATGCAATTGCGGCGGATGCCTGTTGCCCTTGGGCGACCCGCCCCTGTTTTTGGGATATCTATTGGGTGTTCCCTTCTTGTATACCATAACCCTCTGGAAAGAATGGCTCTTTGTAAATGGACTTCTAATCGCCATTTATTACCTTTGGGACCGCTTCTGCTGCTATCCGCATGAAAAGATGCCCGATATCGTCCACGATGAGACGCAAGTCCGCCCGCTGAAGTTCAGCGGCATTTGGCCGAATGCCCTTTTACTCACCGGCGTGGTGCTTTCCATAGCCTTTTTGAATCCCGGCAAAACCATACCTGGCACCGACTGGCATCCCTGGCTATACTTACGGGAGATCGTGCAGTTGTTTTTGGTGGCCCTTTCGCTGGCACTGGGCAGCCAAGCCCTGCGCAAAGACAATAATTTCAACTACGCCGCGATCGTCGAAGTGGCGGCCCTGTTCTTTGGCATATTCATCACCATGCAGCCGGCCTTGCAGATCCTGGCCATTGGCGGCCCAAGTTTGGGCTTGACCCGGCCCTGGCACTTTTTCTGGGCCACCGGCTCTTTGTCGTCGGTGCTCGACAACGCCCCCACATACGTCGTCTTTTTCACCGCGGCCCAATCCATAACCGCCAAAATGGGATTAAATTTGCCAGTCGCCGGCGTTTCCGAACCCCTCCTGGCCGCAATCAGCCTGGGTTCGGTGTTTATGGGCGCGAATACCTATATAGGCAACGGGCCGAATTTCATGGTCAAGGCCATTGCCGAAAAATCAGGCCTGAAAATGCCCGGCTTTTTCGGATACATGCTTTACAGCGCCGCGATATTGATCCCCATTTTTATCCTGACAACGTTTTTGTTCTTCTAAAATTACATGTGGAGTTTGCAAATTGTGAATTCAATGTCCCCTCTCCCTATGGGAGAGGGTTAGGGTGAGGGCATGCAGTACAAATACATCACCACAAGCGAACAATTAAAAGAATACTGCCGGGCGTTGGCATCTTGCAAATCGATCGCCTTCGACACCGAATTCGTTTCCGAGCACACCTACCGGCCCGTGCTCTGCCTGGTGCAGGTCTCGGCCGCAAACGAATTGGCCGCCATCGACGCCATTGAAATCGGCGACATGACTCCGTTTTGGGAATTAATCGCCTCCCAGGGGCACGAAACTATCGTCCATGCCGGGCGCGGGGAAATGGAATTCTGCCTGCATGCCGCGGGCCGCCGACCGGCAGGGCTCTTCGACGTGCAAATCGCCGCCGGACTGGTGGGCGTGGAATATCCCGCCGGTTACAGTGCCCTCGTCTCCAAACTGCTGGGACACAAGTTCGCCAAGCACGAAACCCGCACCGATTGGCGCCGCCGCCCGCTTTCAAAACGCCAGATCGAATATGCCCTTACCGACGCCCTGCACTTGCCCGCCCTTTGCGACATTCTCAAGGAGCGGCTCGATCAGCTCGGCCGGCGCACCTGGATGGACGAAGAAATGGCCACCTGGCAGGAAGAAGTGGAAAAATCCATCTTGCACGACCGCTGGCACAGGGTTTCGGGCAACACTGGGCTCGACAGCCGGGCCCTGGCCGTGCTCAGGGAACTTTATCGCTGGCGCGACGCCGAGGCCAAACGCCGCAATCAACCCGCCCGGCGCGTGCTCCGCGACGACTTGATCGTCGAACTCGCCCGCCGCGGCACCGCCGATCCCGGCAACATTCGCGCATTGCGCGGCATGGAACGGGGCGATTTGCTCCGCCGCATCGACGAGCTTGCCGCCTGCATTCAGCGCGGGCTGGACCTGCCCGAGGAAAATTTACCCGTCAAAATCCACGGCAACCAGATGCCGCAACTTTCCGTGCTCGGCCAGTTCCTCTTTGCCGCCTTGGGAAGCATTTGCCGCCAGGCCCAGTTGGCCCCCACTATCGTGGGCACGCCCAACGACATCCGCGAACTGATCGCCTACGACATTCGCAAGCCAAAACCCAAAAATCCGCCCCGCCTGGCACTGGGTTGGCGCGCCCAGTTCGTCGGCCGGCTCTTCGACGACCTGCTTTCCGGCAAGGTCTCCATCCGCATTGCCGATCCTCATGCCGACGCCCCGCTCACCTTCGAAGGCGCCGAAGAATACATAAAAGAAAGCGCCGAACTCGATGCTTCAGCCAAACCGCAGCCCAAAAAACATTTCCCAGGCGCTGTTGGAAGACGAAAACACAAACCGCAAAAATAAGACGCGGACCTGACCTGGAGTTTATTGAGTCTCAGGAAAATAATGTCGCATGAAAAGTCAGAGCCGGGGCGTGTCGCCCCGGTATTTCCGGGCCGACATGGCCCGGCTCTGATGGTAAAAACGCCACATTTATTACCTGAGACTCATTCAAGCGGCGCTCGTGCCGGGTGAATACATTATTGCCAAGCGAAAACAAACACAGCGATGAACATCCTCGAATTTACGGTTCTAATCTGGTTGGGCTCCTTGGCCGCCGGGTTTTTGGGCGGATTGACCGGGCTGGGCGGGGGAGTGGTCATCGTGCCGCTCTTGACCCTCGTCTTCGGCGTCGATATCCGTTATGCCATCGGCGCCTCCTTGATTTCGGTAATCGCCACCTCCTCCGGCGCGGCGTCGGCCTATGTCAAAGAGGGCTATACCAACATGCGAATCGGCATGTTCCTGGAAATCGCCACGACCGTCGGGGCCTTAGTCGGCGCCGGCCTTGCCGCCCGATTGTCGCCCGACGCCGTCGCCGTGATCTTCGGCATTGTGTTGATCGGATCGGCATATTCATCCAGCCGCCCTCGCTCGGTAAAACAGCAGCCCGATAAGCCCGACCGGATCGCGGCATTCCTCAAATTCGACGGCGTCTTTCCCGGCCCTGACGGTCAAATTGCCTACCACGTCCGTGGCGTGCCGGCCGGCTTCAGCCTCATGTTTGCAGCCGGCGGCCTTTCAGGACTGCTGGGCATTGGTTCCGGGGCCTTGAAGGTCCTGGCCATGGATCAAGCCATGCGGATCCCCTTTAAAGTCTCCACTACCACCAGCAACTTCATGATCGGCGTGACCGCCGCCGCCAGCGCGGGAGTGTATCTTAATCGCGGTTATATCGATCCCGGTCTGGCCATGCCCGTCGTGCTCGGAGTCCTTCCCGGCGCAATGTTGGCCACGGTCTTTCTAAAAAGCACAAAGAGTGCGATTTTACGTAAGGTCTTTGCCGCGGTCGTCGTGGTGTTGGCCGTCGAAATGATTTACAACGGTTTAACTGGAAAATTTTGAGATTGTAGCAGGCACACTCCTTTTATGTAGCAGGCACACTCCGTGTGCCGTTGGCAAATTCTACCAAAACCATCAGATAAAATCTTTATAAATTGATATGGCCGATAACCCTTACAACGACGATCAACCCAAACACCACAGCGGCCCAACCGATCAACAGGTCGAAACAATCCTGGGCAACGTCTTGAGAACAGGCGTAATCGTTTCGGCCGCGGTGGTCATGATCGGGGCCCTCATATATTTGTCCCGCCATGCAACCGACCTGCCCGATTACCAACGATTCAAGGGCGAACCCACCGACTTGCGATCCGTCGGGGGAATCCTCAAAGACGCCCTGGCCATAAGCGGCCGGGGAATTATCCAACTGGGCTTATTGCTGCTGATTGCCACGCCCGTGATGCGGGTTCTGTTATCCTTGATCGCTTTCCTCCGGCAACGCGACAAGATCTACATCCTCGTAACTTTGATTGTATTTGCCATTTTGATTTATAGTTTGACAGGATATCATCCCCTTGATTTCTTCTAGTATTTCTCAATAATGATGCCCAAGAGGCGAATACTACAATAGTTCGCGGTATAAGGGGACGAGCAGATGTCTATTGAATTCCATTGCAGTCGATGCACTCGTTTGCTGCGCACGGGCGACGACACCGCGGGCCGTATGGCACAATGTCCCGAATGCGGGGCCCAAACCCAGGTCCCGGCCCGGGATATGTCCGCCGCTCCGTCACACATGCCACCTTCCGGCGGGGGCGGCTCGTTCGACTCCGGCACACCGCAGCCTACCAGTTCCTCAGGCTATCAAACTGCTTATCAACCGATCCCGGGACAAGCTTCCGGGCAGGTTCCTCAAGGCAACCAGTACTATGCATTACAACGCGTTTCAGGTCCTGCGGTAAGTCTGATAGTAACCTCCGTGCTGGCACTTGGATTGCATATGCTTGGACTTATGGGAACTATGTTGAAGGTCGGCGTGGCCGCTGCGGCAATGAATCAACATGCTATGCCGGGAATGTTTATCTCTGGCCCGATTGCCATAATTAATCAAGGCATTAATATTATCTTGTACTTGATAATCCTTATTGGTGCAATAAAAATGAAGGGATTGGAAAACTATGGATTTGCAATGACTGTGTCGATAATCGCCTTAATCCCTTGTATCTCGCCCTGCTGCATTTTAGGATTGCCTTTTGGAATTTGGTCGCTCGTGGTCCTAAGCGATCCAATAGTAAAATCTTCTTTCAAAAGTTGATATCGCGGTTTTCAGTTCACGGTTTACTGTTCACAGTTTTTGGTGCGAAACCGCAAGCGGTTTCAACTGTTTCTTCAGCATTCAAAATTCATCATTCATCATTTTTTATTTATCTCTCATCCTTCATCTCTCATCTTTGTTCTTCTGTCCGTAAAAACTGCTCAGAATCCGCACCCGCTCGACCAGGTACGCGACTATCAAGGCCGCTATCGCCAGCGAAACCGCGAAAATCACGTGCCGGTCGAAAGTCAAATTAGGTACATCCGACTTTGCATCCAGCCAGGGCCGCCAAATATAATAATAATCCGCCATCAACACGCCGTACGATAAAAGCGATAAAACGGCCATGTAAGTCACGAATCGCACGCGGAACCACAGGCCCGAGGCCACGATCAGCAATATGTAACCCACGATCATCGCGCTGGCCACGCCGTACCCGACCAGCAGCACGATCAGGAACAGAATCGAGTCTAGCGTCCCCCAGATAAAAGGCGCTGCCATTGACCATCGCCGACTTTCCACCAACCGCTGGCAAATTATCGATCCGATTACCCAAACCGCCAACACAATTGATATTCTTACGTGATAGTCGGTATTAATCGCTCCGCTCAGATAATTAATCCAATCGATGACGTAAAACAGCGCCAGCCCGCCCAGGCGCGAGGCCAGCGCCGGTTGCCGCCTCGTCCAGCCCAAAAACCGCTGCCCCAAGTGCGGCGGGCGGACCTTGATCGGCTCGCCCCGGGCGAAACGGTCCAGATCGTCGGCCAATGCCTCGGCCGAGGCATAGCGTTCGCCCGGCGTTTTCCGCAGGCATGTCAGGCAGATCAGTTCCAATTCGCGAGGGATCTTCGGATTCAAGCGCCGCGGCAGCATCGGATCCACGCTTAATACGTTCAACAGCGTGTCCAAAGGATTTTCTTCCCGGAATGGCGGCGCCCCGGTAAGCAGTTCGTAAAGAATCGCACCCAGGCTGTAAACATCCGCGGCCGGCCCAACCTCCCGCCCCCGCCCCGCCGCCTGCTCCGGGGCCATGTAGGCCGGCGTGCCGGCAATCACCCCCGTGGCCGTGTGCTCCGCGTCCGGCGCGAAAAACTTGGCCAGCCCGAAATCCGTCAAGTACGGTTCGCCTTGGGCGTCTAATAAAATGTTCGATGGTTTTAAATCCCGATGCACGATCCCTTGCCTGTGCAAATACTCCACCGCCCGGGCAATGGCACTTACAATTCGCACCGCCGTGGGCACGTCGATCGGTCCCGCTTGGATCCGCTGGGCAAGGCTTTGCCCCTCGATGTAGTCCATTGTAAAAAAATCCTGCCCGTTCAATTGGCCCACCTCGTGGATCGGCACGATGTGCGAGTGCCGCAGTTTGGCGGCCGCCCGGGCCTCGGCCTGGAATCGCCGCACCTGCTCCGGCGAGGCAAGATGGCTGGAAAGGATCATCTTCACCGCCACTACCCGATCCAAATCCTCCTGCCGCGCCTTATAAACCACCCCCATCCCCCCGCGCCCGATCTCCGCAAGAAGTTGATACCCGCCAAACCCCCACGGCAATTCGCCTTGAAAAGTCCCCGCTCCCTTCGGGAGTTGGTTAAGCGGCAAGGTCCCCTCTCCCTTTGGGAGAGAATTAGGCGGCAAAGTCCCCTCTCCCTTTGGGAGAGGGTTAGGGTGAGGGCTAATCTTGGCCCAATCAGGAATCTCCAACGCCTCTTTCGCCCCCAGTTTTTCCAATGCCTCCAAACATTCCAGCGTCGAGCCCAACTCCGGATGCTCGCGCAAAATCGCCCCCCGATCCGGCCCCTCCCCCGCCTGCAACTGGGCCAGATAGGCGTCGAGAATTTCGAGTTCGGCTTCTTCGGGATGCATGTCTGTCATGGGAATTGAAGATCAAAGACAGGGATTATTAGATAATAATAAACTGATACTCATGATAGAACCGAAGATAACGGCTACCAATGTGATGATTATGAAAAGTTCGCTGATTGTGTATTGCGGCAGAAGTCGCACGCGTTGGAAATTGCGATAATCGCGGGCCATTATTGCGGCCCACCCACCTAGTATCGACCCGGCACAAATATAAATTACTCCGAGGATAACTATGAAATAGATAAATATGATGCCTTGTTTGATTCCGTAATCATAAATAAATCTTATAATAATTGGTAATATAAAAACGGCCCCGGTCAATCCGATAAACACACCTCCTTTCAAGAAAGCAAAGATTACGCTTTGAGTATTTGCGCATTTTTTTCCAGTGAAGTATCCAAGTAACCATGTTATAAATAAAGGTGTAGATCCAAAGGACTTAAATGCCTCCAAATCTCTAAGGTACTTATTAGGAGAAAGCGATAAAGAAATGAGCATACTGAGTGAGGGGATAATTACTAGAATCCCTACACCCATCAGGCCACATCTTCTTAAGAATTTATTGTCCATCGGATCTGTCTTCTATCCGAAAAGCGAGTCATTTGCACTTATCACTCATCCCTCATCCCTCATCCTTCTCCACTCTCCCCCATCACCTCTTGCAGCCTTTTTATCGCCCGCATCCACAGCATTTGCACGGCGGGGCGGGTGCGGTCCATCCGTTCGGCTACTTCGTTAAATGGTAAACGCTGGAGATTCCTGAGCACGATCACCTCTTGATAATCCTCCGGCAGATCGGCCAGGGCGGCGGTCACGCGCAGTTCTGTGTCGATCAGCAAAAACTCCTGGCTGGGCGTGGGCTGATCGGCGGCCGGTTCGGGCGCGCCCCGGGCAAGGCTGTCGTCCGGATCGCGAAACGCAATCTCCCGCCCCGCCTCGCGCTTGGCCGTCCCCCGGTATCGGCGGACAAAGTC
>JBEKSO010000147.1:0-9248 GCA_049516935.1 Thermoguttaceae bacterium | reverse complement strand
AATTGACCTCCCAACCCGACGTAAACGTCGGGCCTACTACCGCTGCGCGGAAACGCCCGTAAACGGGCGTGACGCCACGATTTACGCCAATATTTAACGTCACTCGTTTACAGTTTGAGTAATAACGACATTTATTACCTGACATTCAATAAACGTTCTCACTGCCCGCTCCCCGACCATGCAAAGTATGGTGCCCGGTCGCGGCTAAACAGACTAACCACTAACCACTATCCACTTTCTGCTTATCTTCCAGGTCGATGCTTTGCAGGAGAAGATCGCGCCCGCCTTCGATCGTAACCGCATCGCTTGCGCATTTGGGGCATTTGAAGACCAGGTCGTCGATTTCCACCCGGGCGTTGCAGGTTTGGCAGCGGCAGGCGGCTTTGACCTCGTGAATGACGACTTCCGCGCCTTCGACCAGCGTGCCGGGCGCGAGCAGTTCGAAAGCGAAGCGGACCGAATCGCAATTGACGCCCGAGAGCCGGCCGATGCTCAACTGAACAGCGCGGACTTTCCCGCTTTGGCCCGATCTGTGGACCTCGCGCGCAACTTGCTCGATCAGTGCATCGACAATTGATAGCTCGTGCATCTTTCTATTATACCACAGCCAATTGCACGTGGGCGCCTTCCAGGCGGTGGGCAAGGAGTTTGGCGATTTGCGTGATCAAGCGAAAGCCCAGCACGGCATCTTTTTCGCATAATTGGCGGAGTTTAATGGCATCGAACCGGATTAGATCGGTGTTTTTGGCGGCGGTGCCGTTAGCGGTCATTTTGTACGGTTCGATCAGGGCCGACCAGCCCAACAGATCGCCTTCGGCCATCGTATCGACGACGCGTAATTCGCCGTTGCCCAGCAGAAACTCGATGTTGATTTCGCCTTTGACGATGATCAACATATGGCTGGCCGGATCGCCCTCGCTGAAGACCCGGGCGCCGCCGGGTAAGGCCTTTTCCTCAGCGATCATGGCGATGTGTTTGAGGCCTTCCTCGCTGATGCCGGCAAAATAGGTGTAGCGGTTTAAAATTTCAGGGGAAATCATAATTGTTTCTCCATAAAAAAATGAATTACCGAACTTTAGCGCGGCATAACGCCGCAACCAAGGCCCCCCGGTGTGTTCAGCGGGGGCTAAATAGTCTTTTTACATTTCCTCGATTGCCCGCATTACCGCCCCGACCGCCAGGGGAATGGCTGCCTCGACGGCAGGCGTGCATTGCTCGCTAAAGGTCAGTATATCTTCGGCCTCGATTCCAACAAGCAGGACATGTTCATTTTTCGGCAAGGCGACGCCCGCCTTCCGGCCGAATTCCAATGCCGTAGGAAGATTTACGTCATGGGCCGAGGCACTGCGTTGCGTGGAAATGGAATCGGGCGTAAGCCGGTGGACAGTGCCGGGCGGTGCGCCGCTTTTGATCGCATCGATGATTATCGCCCGGTCGAACCCGATCATCCGCTCCATCAGCCTCAGCCCGCCCCAATAATCTTGCGAAACTTCGACGTCCGGCCGGCCGGCCAGCAATGGCTTGAGCTTTTCCGCCACGCGCAGGCCGACGCTGTCATCGCTTACCAACGGATTGCCAAGTCCAAGCACGAGTATTTTCATGGCATCATATATTTTTTCCACGACGTTTATGCCCATCGGGCGGCCCAGGTTCTCGAACCCGAGCGGCCCCGCGCTATTGTGAAACGAAGCTATTTTTCGATCAAATAATACATACTGCCCCTGTCTTCAAGCCGGTCATTTCCTTCAAGCTCGTTGAAATGGCGGTCGATTATTTTGGGACAAATATTTTTTAACATTTTATCGAACGATTTTCTGCTAAATCTGTTTCCCCATGTCCAGCCCGGGGCCGGCGCTTCATAGTAATCTTCGTCATCTGTTGCCAAAGAAACAACACTCTGCACTATGAGGAATTTATTTGCCATTTTATACGATAATTCCAATATTTTTTGGGGATTATCGACATGATATAGGCCCCCGACGTTGGCGACGACGTCCGTTGAAGCAAACGTCGAACCCGGCGCAATTTCTTCCTTCTTGAATTCCACATTATTGAGATTAAGCCGTTGGGCTATTGACACGGCGTTTTTCAACTGTTTATCCCGATCGTCATTTATCCCGACGCTTATGCCGCAACCGAGCCTTGCCGCGACCATTGCGTAATAACCGTCCGCACAAAACAATTCCGTAAAAGAAACGGCGTCAGACGCCTTTTTTTTCGACTTGGCAATGGCATAAGCAATATACGCCGTGATTACAGGCGCTTTTGCTTTTTGATTTAATTCATACATGCCCGGCAACTGATCGTTATCGACCCCAAAAAAAGAGTATTTATGATATAATGGGCCTAAATCATGAAGAACGTTTTGCTTCGCTTTCTTGACGAATTTAAACATGAAAAACCAAGCCTCCGGCTTATTGTCAGGCACGGATTGACCGGCCTACATTTTTTCAACGACGGCAATGCCCAATAATTCCAAGCCTTTTCGAATTGTTCGGGCAGTCAGGTCGCACAACAAAAGCCGGCTGTCTCGCAATTGCCGGCTCTCGGCCCGCAGCACGTGGCACTGCTCGAAGAAGGTCGAGTACCGATTGGCCAACTCGAAAAGATAAGCCGTAAGCTGATTGGGGCGATAGTCGGCAACGGTCAAATCCAACGCCTCGGCTAAGCGCAGCAGTTCCAATGCCAGTGCGCGTTCGGCCGGCGCCGTCAGCATTATTGCCGCCCCGGAACATCGCAGCGAATCGACATCGACGTTTCCCCTGGCGAAAATGCTCCGCACCCGGGCGTAGGCATATTGCATGTACGTGGCCGTGTTGCCGTTCATGGCCAGCATTTTGTCGTAGCTGAACACGTAATCGCTGGTGCGGTTCTGGGAAAGATCGGCGTATTTCAAGGCGGCGATGCCCACGGTCTCGGCGATTTCGGCGCGTTTTTGGGGTGAAATTTCCGGGCCGTCGGGCTTGGCGTCGTCGTTGGCCGATACGATCTCGGCCGCCCGGCGCACGGCCTCGTCCAAAAGGTTTTCCAGGCCGACCGTATCGCCGGATCGGGTTTTAAAGGGCCGGCCGTCTTCGCCCAGCACCGTACCGAAAATGACGTGCTGAAACTCGACCTTGTCATATCCCCACCGCTTTGCCGCCGCAAAAAGCTGCTGGAAATGCAGGCTCTGCCGGTGGTCGACGACGTACAAAACGGCGTCCGGGCGCCAGGTTTCCATGCGATAACGGATGGTGGCCAGATCGGTGGTGGCATATAAAAAAGCCCCGTCTTGCTTGCGCACGAGCATGGGTGCGTCTTGATCTGTGAAAAAAATGCAAACCGCCCCTTCACTCCGCTGGGCAATGCGCTTGGCAATCAATTCGTCGACCACCGCCGCCAAGCGGTCCTCGTAAAAACTCTCGCCGAGGGTATGATCGAAATGGACGCCCAGTCGATCGTAAATGCGATTGATTTCGTCCTCGCATTTCGGCAGGAATTCTTGCCACAAACGATGGTTCTCCGCGTCGCCGGAATGCAGTTTGGCGGTTTCATTCAGCACGGCTGCGTTGATGTCCGGGCATTCTTGCGAGAGCCGCGCGATTTCCGGCCCGTCGTTCCCGCCGCAGGCGTGCTTTTCTTGATACTCGATTATCTGCCGCACCAGTCGATACAGCCGGGCGAGTTCACGTACGGGATTTTTTTTGTATGCTTCCGCGTCGAGGAAATGTTTGTATCCGTAAAGGATCATGCCGAATTGCGTGCCCCAATCGCCGATGTGATTGTCGCTTATCACGTTATGGCCCAGGAATCGCAACGTGCGGCAGAGGGCGTCGCCGATTACCGTCGAGCGGATGTGGCCCACGTGCATGGGCTTGGCCACGTTGGGGGCGGAATAGTCTATAACGTAAGTGCGCGGGTGTTCGACGGGCTCGATGCCCAATCGATCAATGTCCCGCACAAACGCGCTTAAGCGCCGCACGAGCCACTCGTCTTTCAGGCGAAGATTGATGAATCCCGGGCCGGCGATTTCGGGCGGATGGCAAATGTCAGACACGTCCAGCCGGCGCATGATATCCGCCGCCACGTTGCGCGGCGGGCGCTTCAGCCGCTTGCCCAAGGGCATGGCTAAATTCGCCTGGTAATCCCCGAATTTCGGGTCCTGACTGGGGCGGACCTGGTCGAGATACTCTTCGGGCGAATCGGTCAAGCCGGTGAGGGCGGCGCGAAAACGCGATTTCAGTTCGGAGATGATATTCATGCTCTAAAATAATTTGGCAGCGGTCAATGGGCCGCATCAGGCATTTGCTTTCCGCGGTTCGTAGGGTACGCGTTTTGCGCGGCCCCAAAGTTGTTCCAGTGCGTAGTAGGCGCGGGTTTCGGGCTCGAATAGATGCACGACCACGTCGCCGTAGTCCAGCAGTATCCAGCGGCTTTCGCCGTATCCTTCAATTCCCAGACGCAAGTCGCCCTCCGCGGCCAAGACTCGGTCGATTTCCTCGCTCATGGCGTGCAATTGGCGGCGGCTGGTGCCGCTTACGATCACAAAAAAATCGAACAGGGAGGTCAATTCCCGCATGTCCAACAGCACGATGTCGGCGCCGCGGTTTTCCTCGGCGGTACGGGCGGCCAGCAAGGCTCGATCCAGGCTTCCGGCCGGTGTTTTTTTAATTTTAACTTCAAGTCGGGCGCTACTGTGCTTCACGTGGAAACTCGCAGAGGTGTTCTTCAATTAGATTTCCATATTTTAACTGCCTGCAAAAAATATAGTCAGAGTGTCCTCAAAGTATTTTCAATCTAATATGCGACCTAATACCCCTTAAGAACTACGTTATGATGTGATACAATTGTGATACTTTGTGATATTTTATCATAATGGCTGTATGTATTCCGCTAAAACCATCCCATCGACAAATAAAAAAACCCACGAGTTTCAACCCGTGGGTTTATTTTCTTCATTGCCAAATTCGGTAGGCAAAGCACAACCGACAAGTTATGGATGTCCTGTGGCGGGTTGGTTGCTGGAATCGGGATATTGGTTTTGTTGTTGCTTTTCTTCGGCGACTTTAAGGGCTGCTTTAGCGAGTTGCATGCCTGCCAGAATCTCCTGCTTGCTGAAATAAGGCTCACCCATGGAGCCGTTGGCGTGCCGGTAGCGTTTGGCCTCTAATTCCTGCCAGGTCATGTCGTTGTTCAAGAACCAGGCCGCCGCCTGGGCTGCCCGCTGGTTAATTTGGCCGGCGCCCAAAGTGCGGCAGAGTTCCACGACTGCCGGCCTGCTGGCGACGCTTTCAAGAGGCTTGATTTCGTAAGGGATGCGTTCGTTTGGCTCGCCTTTGCCATGTTCCAGGCATACGGTGGTCACGTTGAATTTACCGACTTTTTCAGGAGGGACGTTGAACATACCCATCCCGCCGCCGCCCATACCGCCCCCGCCCATGCCGCCGCCCATGCTTTGACTTCCCCCGCCACCACCATAGGAGCTGCCGCTGGTTCTGCCGCCACCGCCGCCGCCAGCGCCGCCGCCTCGGGCTTGTGCCAATACAGGCACGCCGGCGAAAGTCTCGGGCAATTTCACGGTTAAGGGCTTATCGGTTTTATTCTCGATTAGTATGTGGCATTGGGTGGAATCCTTGGGGATCAGTTTGACGGCGATTTGACCTTTTTCCATGGCGCTGAACATCTCCACCGTTTCCTGAGTCGCATCGCTTCCGCCTGACTTGGGCGCGCGGCCCTCGGCGGCAATAAGCAAGGCGGGAATCAACATCGCGGCAATTGCCGAACAAAGCAATGTTAATCGCCGGTTGTATTTATACTGATTCATATGCGGAAATCTCCAGATATATTTGGACTACCTGCCGGTTACTGTTCAGTGACTAGTACGCCGCTTCCATATATCCTAATTAGTTTGGTCAAGAAAGCCAAGTAAAAAGTCAAACCAGGGGGATTCCGGAAAACGGGCGAATAACTCTTGAGACGGGGTGGCGGAAGAAGGCCGGGATGCGGATATCTCTGTAAATTCGGCCGAAATAATGACATTTGAAGCATACTCGCTGCTGATTTCGTTCGAAAAGTAGCGGAGAAAAGGAGCGTTTGCCAATGGATCTGGCCATATTCATTATCCCCCCCAATATTATTATTGTTGACAGATAAGCAACTCGTTCTGTAAACTTTTCGGTTTATTAATGTCGCGTTTCTATTGTGCTGAAATGAGCAATTCCTTTTTTCCCATAGGAGTACACGAAGCATGGTCAAGCATGTTAATTTGGGCCGCAAGCCGGCCAGACGGACGTCGCATAAGATGCGCGTCTTGTGGTTATTGATTTTGACGGTGGGCATTTTATCGGCGGCGGGTTGGATGTTCGCCCAAGTCGAACCGCCGGCATCGGCATCATCAGGAGCAGTCGAGGGACAACATATCTCACTTTTCGATCCAATTTTTAGTAAGACTTTTGCATGGTACGAAACAGTCTTGTTGCTGGCCAACGTTTTCATAGCCTTCGCAGGGTTGATTTATGCTTTGACCCTGGTCAAGCAAGTTAAGGAAGCTCCCCAAGGCACGCCGCGGATGCAAGAGATCGCTCATGCCGTACGCGAAGGAGCGAATGCCTATCTTGGCCGGCAATTTCGCGTGGTCGGCGTGTTGATTTTTCTCATTACAATATTGCTCTACTACGGGGCCGTTTTATCGCATGCGCCAACGTCGATCGCCATCGGTAGGGCAATCGCCTTCCTTGTGGGCTCGATTTTCTCGGCCAGCGTTGGTTTCTTTGGCATGAGAATGGCCACCGTGGGAAATCTCCGCGTGGCCACTGCGGCCCAAACCAGCTTCGGCCAGGCCCTGCAACTCGGCTATCGAACGGGCACGATAACCGGCATGTTGACAGACGGCCTTGGACTGTTGGGCGGTTCGGTGATCTTTTTGATTTACGGCGAACACGCTTATGAAGCCCTGTTGGGATTCGGCTTCGGCGGCACGCTGTTGGCCCTGTTCATGCGTGTCGGCGGCGGCATTTACACCAAGGCCGCCGACGTCGGCGCCGACCTGGTTGGCAAACTCGAGGCCGGCATTCCCGAGGACGATCCCCGCAACGCCGCCACCATCGCCGATAACGTGGGCGACAACGTGGGCGACTGTGCCGGTATGGCCGCCGATATATTCGAAAGCTATGAAGTCACAATCGTGGCGGCCATGATCCTGGGCATTGCCAGTTTCGGACACAAGGGCGTGATCTTCCCCTTGCTCGTCCGCGCCATCGGAGTGATCGCCAGCATCATCAGCACCTATAGCGTCAGGGCGGGCGACAAGGGCGACGTGGGCGGGGCCATGAGGAGCGTCAATAAAGGCTTTATCATCGGCTCCGTGCTTAGCGTGCTCGGCTTTATCGTGCTTGGCTTCCTCTACCTGCGATTTAACGCCGACATGGTTGCCAACCATACGCTCACTCAAACCGCCTGGGATAGCATTCGATCTGTAGGTTATTGGGCGAATTTCGGCATCGTCGGCCTGGACATGCGGCCTGCCTGGACCTGTTTGATAGGTATTGTGCTGGCCGTGTGTTTGAATAGGTGCACCGAGTACTACACCGGCACCGAATTCTCGCCCGTTAAAAGCCTGGCCAAGTCCTGCGAAACGGGTCATGCCACGAACATCATCCAAGGCCTGGCCGTGGGTTATGAAAGCACCGTGATGGCCGTGTTGATCATAGCCGCAGCGATCTTTGCAAGCGCCTTGATCTATACCGGCACTAACGCCACCTTCGTGGCCTTCGGCGTGGCCATGTGCGGCATCGGCATGTTGACCCTTACGGGCAACACCATCTCGATGGACGTGTTCGGACCGGTGGCCGACAACGCCAACGGCATCGGCGAGATGGGCTACGACGAAGCGGAGATGGGCCCGGCCAAGTACAAGGAAGCACGGCAAATCCTGGCAGACCTGGACGCGGTGGGCAACACCACCAAGGCCATTACCAAGGGCATCGCCATCGGTTCGGCCGTTATCGCCGCCGTCTCGCTGTTTAACAGCTACATCGTTTCCATCGGCTCGGTGGGCAAGGGCGAAACGTCGGGCATCTCCAAAGCAGTCTACGAAATGGTGGCCTCGATGCTCTCGATTTCCAATCCCAGGCTGTTCATCGGTCTATTGATCGGCGGCGCTGTGCCGTTTCTGTTCAGCTCAATGACCATCCGCGCGGTGGGCCGGGCGGCATTCTTGATCGTCAAGGAATGCCGTCTGCAATTCCGCGATAAGGCGATCTGGGAAGGCACGAAGAAACCCGATTACGGGCGGGTTGTGGATATCTGCACTTCATCCGCCCAAAAAGAATTGATCGGTCCGGGATTGTTGGCCATCCTTGTGCCGCTGTTGGTGGGCTTCGGACTGGGCGAAATCGCCCTGGCCGGATTCCTCGGCGGCATGATTGTCACCGGTCAGTTGCTGGCCGTATTCATGGCCAACGCAGGCGGCGCATGGGATAACGCCAAAAAAACCATCGAGGACGAACCCCGTACCGAAACCACCGGCAAAGGCAGCGAAAAGCACAAGGCCGCCATTACCGGCGACACCGTGGGCGATCCGCTGAAGGATACTGCCGGCCCGGCCATCAATCCGCTGATCAAGGTCATGAACATGGTCAGCTTGTTGATCATCGGCCTGATTTTGCCCTATGACACCGCCGTGTTGAGCAACCTGCGCGGCTTAGACGATCCGGCCGTAAATAGGGGGTTGGCCGATTTGCACGTGCAGACCGCCGCCCGTTCGCCCGATTTGATGTTCTGGACGCTGATCATCGTCTCGGTGATCGGGTTGCTCTGGGCGGTGTGGCAGTCGAAGCGCGAAGCGCCCGATATGATAGAAAAACAATCCCCATCGAATTTTTGACCGCGAGATAATAATTGTTGGGGCGGCAGTTGAACTGCCGCCCCAACTTTTCTGGCCCACGGGTTACAACCCAGGGCTTCTTTTGTAAAGCCGCGGCCATTCTTGTAAAGCCGCGACGGGCACCGACCGAAGGTGGGTCGGTCGCGCCAGATTAGCCGGAACATGTATTGTAGCAGGCACACTCCGTGTGCCGTCTTATGTTTTGCTCCAAATGAATAAACCCAACGCGGCAATGCCCAGAAGAACGATGGCACTTGGTTCGGGCACGGGTGTCACGTTTAAACTGCCGCCCGACGGCCCGCCGCTAATGGGTCTGATGACGACCTCGGAACCGGCGGCGATGGTCAAAGCATCGACCGTAATCGAATCGGCGACAAGCATGGCG
>JBEKSO010000146.1:0-9256 GCA_049516935.1 Thermoguttaceae bacterium | reverse complement strand
CCTGCAGGGGCGAGCCGGCGTCGAAGGTCATGTATTGTTCCAGTACGTGGACAAAGGCATCGACGATGCCGTTGGCCGTTTGGCGGGGCGGCAAGGAATAGGTAGTCGACGGATCGAGGATGGAAAACTTGGGATAAACCGTCGGGCTGGAAAAGGCCAGCTTCTCTTGCGTCGAATCGCGGCTAATTACGGCGAAGCTGTTCATTTCCGATCCCGTGGCCGGGAGCGTCAGCACGCTGCCCAGGGGCAAGGCCTCCGTTGGAATTCGGCTGGCGTCTTTCATGAAGTCCCAGGGATCGTCGCCCTTGTAATAAAACGCGGCGGCGATGAATTTTGTGGCGTCGAGCACCGAACCTCCGCCCACGGCCAATAGAAAATCGGATCCCTGTTTCCGGATCGACTCGACGCACTTGATACACGTTTCGTAGCGAGGGTTGGGCTCGATGCCGCCGAACTCGACCATCGGCCGGCCGGCCATGGCCTTTGCGACCTGGTCGTATACGCCGTTTTCCTTGATCGAGCCGCCGCCGTATATCATCATCACCTTGTTTTCGGCCGGAATCAGCTTTGGCAGTTCTTTGATGGTGCCTTTGCCAAAGACGATTTTGACCGGGTTGTAATAAGTGAAATTGAGCATCGATACATCTCCACGATCATTGATTTGCGGCAAATACTCCCGGAGCAAGCTCCGGGGCTAAACTATGAAGTATGAAATTCAACATTATTTATATGGATCAAAATAAAAATTCAGTGGGCAATGAATTGCCCACCCCGGATTATTTATCAATCATTTATCTAATTCCATAGTGGGCAATGAATTGCCCAGCCCTTTTTTTCCGTTCTTTTCCCAGCCGGCGACAAGCACATCGGCGATGTGCATGGTGCGGATATGTCGCGTGGTCGGATTGCGTTGCAAAATACCGCCGATGTGCATGAGGCAACTGATGTCGTTGGAAACGACGACGTCAGCGCCGCTTTTGACGATATTTTCCGTTTTGGTTTTGCCCATGGCCAGTGAAGTGCCGGGCATTTTCACGCTGAACGTGCCGCCGAATCCGCAGCATTCCTCGATGTTGGGCAACTCGCAGTAGGTCAAGCCGCGGACATTCCCCAGCAGTTTCAGGGGTTGCTCGGGCGCGCCCAATTCGCGCCGGCTGTGGCAACCGATGTGCAGCGTGGTTTTGTGCGGGAAGGTGGCGCCGGTGTCGGTCACGCCGAGGATATCGACGAGGAACTCGGTCAGTTCGAAGACGCGGCGGCCCGTATCGACCACTTCATCACTGGGATCGACGTGTCCGAAAAACACCCGGCACATGGCCGCGCACGATCCGGATGGGCACACGATCCACTTTTGTCCTTCCAAGGCTTTGCAAAAGTGGCGGATCACGCGGCGGGCTTCTTCCCAGTAGCCGGAGTTGAAGGCCGGTTGTCCGCAGCAGGTTTGGCGGTCGGGGAAAACCACGGGCACACCGTATCGTTCGAGCAGAGCCACCGTGGAGCGGCCGATGGAGGGAAAAAACTGGTCGATGTAGCAGGGAATAAACAGGGCCACCGGTTGGCCGGCCTGGTACGGCGGCTGGTCCTGGCGGGGCGCGGGGGGATTTATTGATTGAATCATGGTCGAGACCTCCCCGATGTTTATACTGTCTATAAGGCCGTTTGGCCAGGGGTGCGATAGGGCATTTCCGCTGGATAAAACGCATTAAAAAGGTTAAAATAGGGGTAAGCGTTCACGATCCATAATGTAGCAGGCACACTCCGTGTGCCGTCTTTGTGATAAACAATCGATATTGATAACAACAAAACGGCACACGGAGTGTGCCTGCTACTTTAAAAAACCGGCGGAGGTGGAACCATGTTTACGGGTTTGATGTTGATTGCCTGGTCTTTGGCGGGTCAGCCAACCACGGCGGCAAACGACGCTTTGAAAGAGGAGGTTCGGCGGTTGGTGCGTCAACTCGATTCCGAGGAGTTGGCCCAGCGCAATGCGGCAGAGGAGGCATTGATCGGGAAAGGCCCGGCCGCGCTGGAGTTGCTGCCGGCGGCGACCGAGCGGCTCTCGGCCGAGGTCCGCGAGCGCCTGGCCCGCGTCCGGCAAAAACTGCAACAGGCGGCGGTCGAGTCTTCGGTAAAGCCTTCGCTTATTACGCTTGACGGAGATGCCATGCCGCTTTCCAAGGTACTGGCGGCACTGGCCGAGCAATCGGGCAACAAGATTGTCGATTACCGCGCGCAGTTTGGGCAGCCGGCGAGCGATCCGCCGCTAAAAGTTCATTTCGCTAAAACGCCGTTCTGGCAGGCGCTGGATCAGGTCCTGGACCAGGCTAATTTGACGGTGTATCCATTTGGCGACGAGCCGGGATTGAACATTGTGGGCCGGGGTGTGGGGCAAACGCTCCGCGCGCAAAACGCCGTATACGCCGGTCCGTTCCGCTTCGAGCCGATACGGCTGGACGCCCAGAGCGACTTGCGCGACCTCAAGGCTTCGATTTTACGGTTGACCGTGGAGGTCGCCTGGGAACCGCGATTAAAACCCATCAGCCTTACACAGCGTCTGGCCGACGTCGAGGCCGTCGACGATCGCTTGAAGTCGCTTAAAGTGGAATCGGAAGAGGCGGAGATTGAAGCCCCGGTGGAGGGCCAGAAATCGGCTGTGGAACTGACGTTGCCCTTTGTACTGCCGCCGCGCGAGGCCCAGGAAATCGCCCGGGTAAAGGGTAAAATAACGGCCACGATCCCCGGGCGGATCGAGGAATTCCGTTTCGACGATCTATTGAAGGCCAAGAACGTGGAGAAACGTCTGGCCGGTGTGACAGTCACGCTTGAGCAAGTCCGCAAGAACAACGAGGCCTGGGAGGTATTCGTCCGTGCCCGCTTCGACGACGTGGGCGAGGCCCTGGCCTCGCACCGCGGCTGGATCTTCCGCAACGAGGCCTATCTGGAAGGTCCGGACGGCAAGCCCATCGCGTACGACACCATGGAAACCACCCTGCAAACCAAAAACGAGGTCGGAGTTTCCTACATTTTCGTCCTCGACAAGCCGCCGGACACAATGAAGTTCGTTTACAAAACACCCGGGGCAATCCTGGGCACTAAAGTGGAATACGAAATTCGCAATATGAAATTGCCGTGAGGATATGATAAGGGCTTGGATGATTCGATGATGGGATGAAAAACGCCAGTCACGGGCGGCTGGGGAAAAAGTTAAATTTCACGATTATATTACATCCGTCAATATTTCATTTAGCTCGGCCCGGGTATGGCAAAACGCGGTAAAACAGATAATAGGCGCGTTCCCCAGGCCCGATTGGCTGTTTCTATCCGATCGGCGCCGCCGCTTGGCGTGCTGGCGGGAGCGGCGATAATCGCGCTCATTGCATTTCTGGTTTACTTCCCCTCGCTGAACGGCGGATTCGTCCTGGATGACAATGCTCTTTTAACTGAGAGCGGTCCTATAAGCGCCTCGAACGGACTTTACCAGTTTTGGTGCACTAACGAGCCGATAGACTATTGGCCGGCAAGCAACACCACGTTCTGGCTCGAGTGGCGCCTGTGGGAGATGCGCACTACCGGCTACCACGTCACCAACCTGATTTTACACATTGCCGAATCGTTGCTTGTATGGGTCATTTTGCGGAAGTTGTCTATACCCGGGGCTTTTTGGGCGGCGATCATCTTTGCCGTGCATCCGGTGAACGTGGAGGCAGTGGCCTGGATCTCGCAGCGGAAAGAGGTGGCGGCAATGCTGTTCTTTCTGCTGTCGATTTTATGGTACTTGAAATCGGAGACAACAGCGGCATCATCGCCAAATCTGCCATGCCGGCTAAGTTTCAATCGTTGGTATTGGATAAGCCTGTTGGCGTTCGTGTCGGCGATGCTGGCGAAGGGATCGGCGGCGGTCTTGCCCGGGCTTATTTTGGGGATTGTTTGGTGGATGAGGCCATTGAGAAGAGGGGATTTTGTGCGTATCGCTCCTTTTTTCCTGGTGGGCGCAGCGCTGGCATTAGTAAACGTGTGGTTCCAAAGGCATGGCGCAGTCGAAGTGATTCGGGCTGCCGGTTTTGCGGAGCGCCTGGCGGGGACGGGGTGCGTGGCCTGGTTTTACCTTTACAAGGCGGTGTTACCCATCGATTTGTCGTTTGTTTATTCGCAGTGGAAGATCGAGGCGGTCAATCCGCTATGGTGGGCGCCGCTTTTGGCTGCGCTGGCGGTTACAGGGGTGTTGTGGGCGTATAGAAGAAGCTGGGGCCGGCCGTTGTTGTTTGCCTGGGGGTTTTTCTGTGTGTCGCTTTTGCCGGTGACGGGTATTTCGGACGTGGGCTTCATGAAATATACGCTAGTGGCCGACCGTTATCAGCACATCGCCATTATCGGGGTGATAGCGCTGGCTGCGGCGGGTTTGGACGTGTGGCACAAACGGGCGCGGGGCGGATCGCGCCGGGCGGCGACCGCCGCGGCTGTTGTCGCGGTGGGAGCGTTTGCGCTTTTGACATTGCGGCAAAGCGGGCTTTACCATGACGCCAAGACGCTGTATGAAACCACGCTTGTAAAAAATCCGGATTGCTGGGTTATCCGTTCTCTTCTGGGTTGTATATTGATCGAGGAAAAAAAATTGCCGGAGGCGATGGAACAGTTCGAGCGGGCCATACGGCTAAATCCCAATTTTGCCGACGCCCACAGCAACCTGGCCATGGCGTTGGATCAAAGTAAGCGGTCTTTGGAGGCCGTCGGTCATTGCGAAGAGGCCCTGCGGCTGAAGCCCATTTACCCCAAGGCCCATCACAATCTGGGGATCGCGCTGGCCCATTTAGGCCGACTAGGGGAGGCAATCGAACATTATAAGAAAGCATTGGAGGAAGAGCCTTTTTTCCCTGAAGCCGAAAACAGCCTGGGCGCCGCGTTGGTCCGAACGGATCGGCCTAAAGAGGCCTTGGAACATTACCAGAAAGCCCTGACCCTCAAGCCTGACTTTGCCGACGCCCGCTTCAATTTGGGTGAAGTTCTTGCATCTTTGGGTCGATTTCAAGAGGCGATCGAGCAGTACAGGCAGGCCCTGGCATTGAACCCTAACGATGCTGATACTTACTACTTAATGGGCAATGCTTTGATAGAAGTGGGCCGGCCCGGGGAGGCGATTGGATATTTCCAGCAAGCCCTGAGGCTTAAGCCGGATTATGCCGCGGTTTATAATAGCCTTGGCGGGGCACTGATAAGAATGGGTCGGGCCGGGGAGGGGATCGCGCAATACCAGCAGGCCTTGCGCTTTAGGCCTGATTACGCGGATGTATATTTTAATTTAGCATTGGTATATGCCAGCCTGCACCAGTCTTCCCAGGCCGTCTCCTTGGCGCAAAAGGCTTTGGAACTTGCCCGATCAAAGGGACAAACCGCACTGGCCAAGCAAACTGAAGATTGGTTGAATTCCTACCGTGCCGGCTTGCCGGACCTGCAGAAAGGGCAGCCTTCTTCAAAATAAGCTCCTGCAGCCGAGCGATCAGCAGCAAGACTCTTTTAAGGCGAATGTTTGCAGCGATTTGAGCAATTGGCCGCGATTGATGGGTTTAGTGATATAGCCGTCGCAGCCGGCGTTGATGCACCTTTTATAATCGCCCAGCATGGCCTGGGCGGTCAGGGCGACGATTGATCTTGAATAGCCGGCGTTGCGCAGGCTTATGGTGGCTTGGTATCCATCCATGATGGGCATTTGCATGTCCATCAAGATGACATCGAAAGGTCGATTTTCTTGTTGGGCCTGTAGGGCGAGCTCCAGGGCTTGTTGTCCATTTTCCGCCAGGGTAACTTGGGCTCCGGCTTTGTGGAGAATAAAGGCTATTAATCGCCGATTGTCAGGACCGTCTTCAGCCAGGAGAATGCGGCAATTTAGTTTTATTTCTTCGATTAAGGCCTCTGAACTGGGCTGGGCGGCTTGAGATGGATGGTCAACGAGTTTTATTCCGTCCTGGGGACCGGAGTCGATGGTGACGGAGAACCTGCTTCCTTTTCCGGGGGCGCTTTTCACCGTGATATCGCCGCCCAGCATCAGGGCGAGTCGCCGGCTGATGGCCAAACCCAGGCCGGTGCCGCCGAATCGGCGGCGTGTCGACATATCGACTTGGGAAAACGGCTGGAAGAGGATGTCGATTTGCTGCTTTGACATGCCGATGCCCGTGTCGATAATGTCGAAGATTATCTTGGATTGGTTGCCGGCGCCGGCCACGGACCGCAGCACTACCCGCACGCCGCCGATTTCGGTGAACTTGATGGCATTACCGATGAGGTTGACCAGAATTTGCCGCAGGCTGAAGGGATCGGTGTGAATGTTTTCGGGAACATGGCCTTCATAATCCAGCGACAGGGAAAGGCCCTGGGCGGAGGCGGCAATTTTCATTGTAGAGAGCACGTCAGAGGCGATCTGGCCGGGCGAACAAAGCGAAGGCATGATTTCAAACTTGCCGGTTTCGATCTTGGATAGGTCGAGAATATCGTTGATAATGGCGAGGAGATATTCTCCATTGCGTTTAATGATGGTGGCTGCTTCGATGACTTCTTGCCTTGTGGTTTTGCCCAGCAGGATATCAGAGAATCCGAGGATGGCCGTCATGGGTGTGCGGATTTCATGGCTCATGTTGGCCAGGAAGTCGCTTTTTGCCCGATTGGCGGTCTCGGCCGCTTCTTTGGCATTGGCCAATTGGTTTTCCGCGCGTTTGCGCATGAGGGCTTCGGTAAATGCGGTGGCCATCGATTCTATGATTTTTTGGTCCGCGGCATCATAACCCGATTCCTTATTGGCCAAGGCGATCATTCCGATTGTTTTTCCTCCCTCCTGCAAAGGAACTCCGAGGAAGGCCTTTGGCGCAGGCTGGTTTTCGAGAATTCCTATGGCATCCGCCAGTCCCGATGAATTATTGATTAATACCGGTTTGCCATCCTTGATTATGCCTGCCCAGATGCCGCGGATTTCCATATTTCGGGTTGCTGACATGGCGTCGACATTCGTAATGTGACACGAGCTACAGCCGGTGTCGCTGACGGCCAAGGAGTCAAAACGCCCGGTCGGGTTTATCGCGCCGATGAAGCCGAATTTGCTTTTGGTCAACTTTTGCGACTCCATGAGGCATAATTGAGCCAGTTCCTTTTCATCTTGGCAAATCAATGACTTTTCAAATACGCGGTTGATTGCGCACAGCATATCGTTGTGTCGGAGGCGTTCCTCGGAGAGTTTTCTAGTGAAAAATTCGGGCAGGTTGCGTTCCAGCAGGCGCGAGGCCGTGTCGTGGCGGTGTTTGACATACTGTTCAACCCGCTCGGCGATGGTTTCGGGCGGGGCCATGATGAAGCGGCATGTTTGGTCTCCCGCGGCGCGGCAGAGGATTTCCACGGTGACCAAAGAAAGACCGAAGCTGGCTTCGCACCACCCCGACGAATAGCCCGCGTTCATCATACACACCGGCGTATTTGATGTGTGCTTGTGGCGCAGCCAGGCGTCGGCTTCGAAGGAGTAAGGATGGTCGTAGATCAAATAATAGTCTTTACCGGCGGACGGATTTGACTCGGGCAGGATGTCGACGAAGGCCCAGCCGGTGTGGGCGAAATGGATCGGGCCGGCCGAGAGCCGAGCAACCGGATCTTCCAGATGCATCTTGGCGTGGAAACATTCGGCGTCGGACTTGCCGATGGCATGCGCGAAATCGAAGAGCATGTTCCGGGCGAACTCGTTGGCTTCGGCCTCCCGCCCCTCACCGAAAAGCCGTTTTACCAGGGCAAAGAACTCGATCGACAGCGCGGCGCCCCGGACCAGGATATAGCGTTCGTCGCCGATTTCGATGGTGCCCTGCTCGGGCTTGAATATGCGCGAGGAAAAGAAGCTTGAGACGATGGGTTCCATCCGAGCGAAGATGGGCTCGATGTTTTCGGGAACCTTCACGGTCTTTAACGTCATGGCTTGTTTCCGTCGCTCGAAAAACGGCCCATATATATATAGCTTGATTGGAGCTAAGACTGCTTCCAGGCCGCGGATAAGCCCGAAAACACGGCTCACGCCGCCTGAAGGCCGCTATGATGGGAATGCCCGTTAAATCCGGAACGCCGCAATTGGGGGATGACATTTCGGCCCCGGGCGTCTTCACAGCGAGTGTTATAGATATTATCCTTTTATCGATGGGCATAATTACTTTAACTACTGATTTCGGCGCCGGCAGCCCGTATGTGGCGGCCATGAAAGGCGTGATCCTTTCGATCAACCCCAGCGCGACGATCGTCGATCTCACGCATGAGATTCCAGCCCAGGATGTTCGGCAAGCGGCCTTGGTGCTCGAAGATGCGACCGGGTATTTTCCCCCCGAGACAATACACGTGGCTGTGGTCGATCCCGGGGTTGGAACCCAGCGGGCGATCGTTTACGCCCGGATCGGATGGCAACAATATCTTGCCCCGGACAACGGTCTTTTAAGCCGGCTGGTTGCGCGGACTCCGCCCGCGAAAATCTTTCGCCTTACGGAATCTCAATATTGGCTGGAAAACGTGTCTTCCACCTTCCACGGACGGGATATATTGGCGCCCGTGGCCGCGCGGCTGAGTTTGGGTTTGGCGCCCGAACAGTTGGGACCGTTGCTGGAAAAGATAATTTTATTGGATTGGCCCCGCGTGCGGATCGACCCTTCGCGGATCGACGGCGCGGTGTTGGAGATCGATTCCTTCGGCAATATCATAACCAACATCACGGCCGAGATGCTCGCCGGCCGGCCTACCGACAAACGAGCCTGCATTGCCTGTAATATTTATGAAACTTGGGGTATCTACCACGCCTACGCCGAGCAGCCCCAAGGAACGCTTTGCGCAGTGATTGGATCCAACGGGCGTCTGGAACTGGCAATAGTGGGCGACAATGCCGCCACCCGGTTGGGATTGAAAGCGGGAATGCCGGTGGTGATCGCCTGGGAATAGGCTAAAAGATAAAATGGCAAAGCTGAGTAAATTTTAACGCGCCTTATTGCGGGGAATTTACTCATTACAACATCTTCGCAAAGACTTATTCCTAGGCAAGCTTTTCTAAAAATGCCGATAGAAACAATGGGGTGAACTCTGCGGGCCGCTGAAAAACTAAGCTTGTTGCTCCAGGACGGAGCCGCCCGATGAGCTTCTATCACAAACTAACCGTTACAGGGAGGAACGGAAATGAAACGCTGCACTAGGATCATTTTATCGGGCATGGCCGCCTTGTTTTTGTGTGCCGGCACGGTCGGGGCACAAGTCGGGA
>JBEKSO010000145.1:0-9262 GCA_049516935.1 Thermoguttaceae bacterium | reverse complement strand
GACCCGAGTGGATTAGGGTTCAAAAAACAGAACGACCCCTTTGTTCCTTGTTCCCCTTGGTTCCCCCTCCAACCTTGTTATTCCTGCGAAGGCTTTAGGAAATGGACCTGGACCAATGGCAGGAGGGCCTTACCGGTCTCGCTGATGTGCTCGTAGTGTTGTTGCCACAGCTTGATCAATCGGTCGAGGTCGATTTTTTCAATATGTTTGTTTGAGGACTGAATTTCACGTTCAGCCACAGCTGAGAAGCCGCCGGAAGAAACGAAGAGACCAATATCGCCTTCTTTATGAAGCGTACCCACAAGTTGCTGCACCTCTTTAACGTCCACTTTTTGATCTCGATGCTTGACTTGCACGTATATTCTCGGAGACGTTGTGCCTAACGGATCTTTATAGGCGACGACGTCTCTGCCGCCGTCAGGCCCGCGAGGAGCGACAAAGGAGATATAGTACCCCATCGCTCGAAGTAATTCGGCGACAAGGTCTTGGAAATCGTAAGGGAGCATGTTGTTGATATATTCCTCGATTTCGTAGTGCGCGCGTTCCCTTGCCTCCTCGTAAACCGCCTGGCGCTCGACGTTTTCCTCCGTGCCTGCCACAACTTCCGCCACGCCCTCTTGATCTTGTGCTTCTCGAGTTGCGCGGTATTCTCGCGATGCAGTTCTAACCAGCTGACCAGGCGGCATTTTGAGTGCCTTCTCCCCTTTTTCCGTGAGCGACCATTGGCCGTCACTCTTTACAAGAAAGCCGGCTTTGACGCAGTCGGTAGTATAGAAGCGGATATGCGTGTTCCATCGGACAGCGCCAGTTTTCGTTGTTCCTTTCTCGTAATCGGTCAGATTTAACTTGGGCTCAACAGCGGCGAGGACCTCTTTGGGCTTCCCGTGACCACCCATCGTTTTCAGTTGCTGAAACACTATCCGAATAATTTCGTCGATCCGGTCTAAGGAAATCTTATCTGCCATTTGGATTCTCCGTTGGAGTAGGTGTTATGTGTACTCCGAGCATTATAACGGCAAACTTCTTGCGTACAATACCTCCGGACACAGATCGGCCCCATTGGGCCACGCGATTGTATCGAAACTCACCCGGATCGCTCGAAAAAGGGCTTCGTCTTTCAAATCGGTAAAAATCCCTTTATTTAAATAAGAGTTCATATCGAACTGTCGCTGTTCGCCGTTATCGAATGTGAGAAGTAATTTGTAATTCGGCAATGGTTCAACGGCTTTTAGATTGGGGAGCATGATTTTGGATATTGATTTGATTAACCTAGCAATGCATGATATCCCGCCTGTTCAAAATGTTCATCGCTAGTCAGTGCTTCTTTTATCCCCAATTCTTCCATCACGACAAATGAAAAGCAATCTATCAAACCCCATTCCTTATCGGGCCGGGATTTGTATAAATTAAATGCTTTGGTATAACGTTCAGTGGATAAAGGAATGATTTCCACCGAGGGATCTGATTCCAAAGAAGAGAGGATTTCGATGGCGGCCGTTCGATAGCGATTTTTCGATAGTGCGTTGCCGATTTCCAGCAATATGGCTTGTGTTGTGATTAAACGGGCACCTTCTTTTTCCAGTTGTTCGGAGATTATTACAGCCCGTTCGTGCAACAAATCTGAGGTTGCCGCAAGGGCAACCGCATAGACCGTATCAAGAAATACCTCAGCTTGCACTCCTAGACTCCTCACTGTAAAGATATTTATCCAGATTACTTGCCCAATCAGGCGGTCCTTGAAGCTTCAAAGCGCGCGCAGTGCGGAGGAAAGAATTTGGGGCGGAAGGCTTAACGGGGATGGTCTCGACTGTCAGAAGGACTGGCGTATTCGGTTCTAATGAAATGGGCTTTGACGGCCGAAATACGGTTCCATCGAAAGTGGCTTCTATGGTAGTAGTCATATCTCACCTTACATAATATTTAACTGATAATTAGCGTAGATTCATTGTATCTATGAAGAATGAGCATTGCAACAGAAGGGTATAAGTAAAGATGAATCAAATGGATGTTAATGAAAGATAAGGGAAATGTTGAAAATACCCCCCACTTGTCGATTCTGATTCGGTCGAACAAAATAGCAGTATCAAATGTCTTAGGTTTCGAGGCAATTTACTTTTATACAACGGACCACTGCCATGTCAAAATGCGTTCTGGCTTATTCGGGCGGGTTGGATACTTCGGTCCTTTTGGGCTGGCTGATGGATGAAGGGTATGAGGTACACGCGGTGTATGTCGATTTGGGTCAGCCGGGCGAGGATCGGGAGGCGATATTGGAAAAGGCGCGGAAGATCGGGGCCCGGTCGGCGCGGATTGTTGATGCCCAGGAGGAACTTTGCCGCGATTTCGCCTTTCCGGTGATGCAGTGGCAGGCCAAGTACGAGGGGATGTACCTGCTGGGCACGTCGATTGCCCGGCCACTGATTACCAAGGTTTGCCTGCAGGTTGCCCGGGAGGTCGGGGCCGACACGTTCGTACACGGGGCGACGGGCAAAGGGAACGATCAATGCCGGTTTCAATTGGCGGCCGAGGCCTTGGATCCGAACGTAAAGGTGGTTGCCCCGTGGCGGATGGAAAAATTCCGCAAAATATTTCCAGGCCGCACGGAGATGATCGCCTATTGCAAGGAGAAAAACATCCCGGTAAAGGCGTCGGCGGCGAAACCGTACAGTTCGGATGAGAACTGCTTGCACATAAGTTACGAGGCCGGCAAGCTGGAAGATCTTTCAGTCAATGGCGTGGGATTGGTAGAGTTCGGCATGTCGGTTTCGCCCAAGGACGCCCCGGATGAGGCGGAAAACGTGGCGATCGAGTTTATCTCGGGCGTGCCGGTAAAGGTCAACGGCGATGCGATGGACGCCTTCGAGATGGTCGCATGGTTGAACGACATCGGGGGCCGCAACGGCATAGGGCGGATCGACATGGTGGAGAACCGCTTTGTGGGCATGAAGAGCCGTGGCGTGTATGAAGCCCCGGGCATGACGATTCTGTACGAGGCACATCGGCTGGTGGAACAGTTGACCATGGACCGCGACCTGATGCACCTCCGCGACCGGCTGGCCCCGGAAGTGGCCGAGATGGTGTATTACGGCTTTTGGTATCATGCCAAGATGGATGCGCTCATGGCGTTTATCCGCGAGGCGCAAAAACCCGTGACAGGCCTGGCGAACCTGCAACTATATAAAGGGAATATCATCGTCGACGGGCGATCGAGTCCCAACAGCCTGTACGACGAAGGCATTGCAACGATGGAAGGCGGCGGCTCGTACAATCAGACCGACGCGGAGGGATTTTTGCGGATCCAAGGCCTGCCCGGGCGGGTGCAGGCGCGGTTGAGGAAGCGGGAGTATTGAGGGTAGATGGTAGATAGTAGGTGGTAAATGGTAGAGGGTAGAGGGTAAACGGAAGTTGTATAAACAGGCGCCATTAAGGTATAATATGAAAGTAAGTTTGCCATATCTTTCCTAATTCAGTGAAACTTCTTATGGTCACCATTACCACAGCCGCCGTTTCAAGCGTTTGGACCGTAGCCGACATGCTGGAACAGTTGGGCAACGTTCCCGCCAACCGCGTGTTGCTTGTTCCCGCGCCAGGCACGGCCACAGAACAGGATTTGCTCGATTTGCTGGACCATCAGGATCGGATTTGCGAACTTGTGGACGGCATATTAGTTGAGAAAACGATGGGTTACATCGAATCGCTTTTGGCAATAGCCCTTAGTGGTTATCTGAGAGATTTTGTGAAGAAACATAAATTAGGAATCATACTAGGCGAAGGCGGAACTTTAAGAATTCTCCCTAGGCAAGTTCGCATTCCGGATGTTTCATTCATTAGTTGGGAAAAATTTCCCGGCGGCAAATTGCCTCGCGTGCAAATACCCTCCATTGCGCCGGATTTGGCTGTGGAGGTTCTTTCTCCAGGCAATACAGAAGGCGAACTGCGGCGAAAACTCCAGGATTATTTTTCAGCCGGCGTGCGCCTTGTTTGGTATATCGAGCCGGCAACCCGAACCGCCAAAGTCTATACCGCGCCGGATCAATGCACCGTGCTTGACGAGATGCAATCTCTTTCAGGCGGCGCGGTTTTACCTGGGTTTGAATTGGCGCTTCACGATTTATTCGCCGAAGTGGAAGGAAGGCAGGATTCATCGCAATGATGAAAAATCCGGAAATATTTCGACAGTTTGAAGACAAATGGATTGCCGGTCAAAAAGCGGACTTTGCCGAGAATTTGCGGATCCTGGACGGCATGTACGAACTGGCGCGAAAATTGGGGCACTTCTCCGGATCAGATCCATTGGAAGGAATCGAGAAAAACATCCGCATAGCGAGCATATTGAATCGTGTTCGAAAGTCTCATTAAGAAATTGGCGCTTGGCTTTACGATCTGAAAAGTTGGACCATCATCATTTACTCAAGGAGGAAAAATTCATGAAAAACTATCGAGCCGTTGTTATTGCCTTTGTTTTAGGCGCGATTTTATCAGCATTTGTGGCGGGTTCGTTCCTGCCGTTAGGCCATGCCCAGGAAAGAGTGCTGCAAATGCAGATGTTTGCATCGGTCGAGCCGGTTCCATACGTGAGCGGGATGACGGGATTTTTTGATCGCAATACAGGCATGATGTACGTGTACGATATAAACATGGACAAATGCGTTTTCATCCGCCAGCTCGTCAAACCGGGCGATCCGATGAGAAGAGTGCAGAATTAAAATCTGCACCGCATATTTAAGGCGTCATAAAACCCCAACCAAGGCCCCCGGTGTATTCACCGGGGGCTAAATACTCATTGCATAGCGGCGATCAACTCCGCGGCGTAATCGCCGATTTCTTTTAGAACCTCTTGGCGGGGTCTTTTGTCCGCGTCGGACATGCGGCGGACGATGGCCGATCCGACGATCAGGCCGTCGGCCACGGGCGAGAGCATGCGGACGTGCTCGGGCCGGCTGATGCCGAAACCGATGCAGATGGGCAGCGGCGTTTGCGAGCGGAGCCAGGCGACGTTGTCGAGGATCGACGGCGGCAGAGCGGTGCGCTCGCCGGTGATGCCGGTTACCGAAACGTAATAGATGAAACCTGTGGTTTTATCTGCGATTTTCAATGCCCGATCGCGGGGCGTGGTGGGTGTGATGAGTTGGATCAGGGAAAAATCCCGGCGGCGGCAGATGTCAGCAAACGGTCCGGCTTCCTCGACCGGCAGGTCGGGCACAATTGCGCCGGCAACGCCCGCTGTTTTTGCATCGGATACGTACTTTTCCAGGCCGTGGCGGTAAACAATGGCATAACTGACCATGGTCACAATGGGAATCGACAGGCAGGGCGTGAGATTTTCCAGGGTTTTCAGGATGCCGGCCAGCTTGATCTTTTTTCCGAGTGCCCGGGTGTAAGATGCCTGGATCACGGGACCGTCGGCAATGGGGTCGGAGTAGGGGATGCCCAATTCGCAGAGGTTTGCGCCCCGGGCGGCGAGTTCGCGGATAACCGCGGCGGTGAAATCCAGATCCGGATCGCCGGCCGTGACGAATGGCATAAAGGCCTTGCGCCCGGCGGAGCGAAGTTGAGCAAAGAGTTGGTCGATGGCGGACATTAAAGTGATTGGAGATTAGGGATTGGAAAAAAGTAAATGGTATATATTTGTTTTCGCGAAACCGCAAGCGGATTCATAGACCTCGCAGGCGGGCGATTTCGGCCGCGTCTTTGTCGCCGCGGCCGGACAGGCAGACGACGATGATTTCATCGGATTTCATTGGGGCGGCCTGTTTCATGGCCTCGGCAAGGGCGTGGGAACTTTCCAGGGCTGGGAGGATGCCCTCAGCGCGTGCCAGGGCATCGAAGGCGTCGAGGGCCTCGACGTCGTTGGCGCTGGTATAGGCGACTCGGCCGGTTTCCTTCCAATAACTGTGCTCGGGGCCCGTGCCGGGATAGTCAAGGCCGGCCGAGACGCTGTGCACGTCGCTGGTCTGTCCGTCTTCATCCTGGAGCACGTAACTGAAGCTGCCGTGCAGCACGCCGGGTTTGCCATAACAGAGCGTGGCGGCATGGTCGCCGAGTTTGTTGGAGCGTCCGCCCGCCTCGACACCGACGAGTTTAACCGCCTCGTCGGGCACGAAAGGATAAAACATACCGGCGGCGTTGCTGCCTCCGCCCACGCAGGCCACGATCAGATCGGGCAGGCGGCCGAGCTGTTCCAGGCTTTGGGCTCGAGTTTCCCGGCCAATTATGGATTGAAAATCGCGAACGATGCGGGGGAATGGATGCGGGCCGACCACCGAGCCGAGAATGTAATGGGTATTTTCCACGGAACTCATCCAGTCGCGAAAGGCCTCGTTGACGGCGTCGCGGAGGGTGCGGGAACCGCTTGTAACGGGCCGGACCTCGGCGCCCAGGAGTTTCATGCTCAGGACATTGGGTTTTTGGCGGCGGATGTCTTCCTCACCCATATAAACCACGCACTCGAAACCGAATCGTGCGCAGGCGGTGGCCGTGGCCACGCCGTGCTGGCCGGCCCCGGTTTCGGCGATCACGCGGTGTTTTCCCATCCGCTGGGTCAACAGGGCCTGTCCAAGTGTGTTGTTGATTTTATGCGCGCCGGTATGGTTAAGGTCTTCGCGTTTCAGATAAATTTTCGCGCCGCCGCATTGTTGGGTAAGCCGGTTTGCGAAATATAGCGGAGATGGCCGGCCCACATAATGCCGGTATAATTCATTGAGTTCACTTTGGAAACTTGCATCGGCGACCGCCTTGTCGTACTCGGCCGCCAATTCCTGCAAGGCATGGGTCAGGGTTTCAGGGACGTAGCGGCCGCCAAAGGGTCCGAAGCGTCCGGCGGAGTCGGGGACTTTTATACTGGCTGGCATGTTGGATTCTCGTTTGATGTTAAGAGCCTATCCCAAAATATTAAACTTCAATCACAGCAAGAGATTCAAGCTATGATTTACGGCGATTCAGCCCTCACCCTAACCCTCTCCCAAAGGGAGAGGGGACTTTTGGGATAGGCTCCAAATGGAATTATTCATTTTCTTATGACTTTGCATTATGGTCAAGATCAGCAAAAGGGATAAAATACTGAGAGTCCGAAAAATACTAAGGTTCACAAACAATAAAAGTCGGGTTGCGTAGGCCCGGTTGGTACGCATTTTCATCGGACTGACACAGTCCGGCTCTGGATGAGGAAAAGATATTGACTCAGTCCGGCTCTAAAGGAGGAAATAAGCATGGCATCGCGGCGGGTTTTGATTGTCGGCGGAGTGGCCGGCGGGGCATCGTGTGCGGCACGATTACGGCGCATGGATGAATTCGCCGAGATTTTCATTTTTGAGCGCGGCGGCGACGTATCTTTTGCCAACTGCGGATTGCCGTATTATGTGGGCGGGGCCATCGCCGACCGCCGGCTATTGCTGGTGGCCACGCCCGAACGATTCCGCGACATTTTTCGCATCGAGGTACGCACGCGACATGGAGTGCGGGCGATCGACCGCTCGAAAAAAACGATTGAAGTGCAAAATATGCAAACCGGGGCGGTCAGCCAGGAAGCGTATGATTTTTTGGTATTGGCGCCGGGTGCCGCGCCGATTCGCCCGCCGCTGCCGGGAATCGACTTGCCGGGGATTTATTCCATGCGCACACTGCAGGATATCGATTGCCTGCAATCGTGGCTCAACTATCACAATCCGGCTCGCGCGATCGTGGTGGGAGCGGGCTACATCGGGCTGGAAATGGCGGAGAATTTCAGCCGCCGGGGCATGGAAGTGGCTTTGATCGAGCGCATGGACCAGGCCATGCCGCCGATGGACCCGGAAATGGTCAGCCCTGTATACAAGGAATTGCACAAGCAAGGCGTGGATTTGCACCTGGATACCGAGGTGGTTGGATTCGAGCCGGCAGCGGACGATAAGATCACGGTGGTCACTAAAAGAAATGAACGGCACATGGGCGGCGTGGTTATTTTGGCCTTGGGCGTGAAGCCGGACGTGGAATTGGCGAAAAAGTGCGGCCTGGAGATCGGCCAGACGGGCGGCATCCGGGTGGACGATCAGATGCGGACCAGTGATGCGGCGATTTTTGCCGTGGGCGACGCCGTGGAAGTGCGAGATTTTGTAACCGGCAAACCCACATTGATTCCCCTGGCAGGACCTGCCAATCGGCAGGGGCGAATTGCGGCCGACGTGATTTGCGGGCGAGACGCCCATTATCGCGGATCGCAGGGCACGGCGGTGGTGGGCGTGTTCGACCTGACACTGGCTATGACCGGAGCCACGGAAAAGACGCTCCGCCGCGCAGGCATCGCTTATCAAAAAACCTACACACATTCGTTTCATCATGCGGGCTATTATCCGGGCGCGGAACGAATTGCGTTAAAACTCCTTTTTGCCCCCGATACAGGACGACTGTTGGGCGCACAAGCGGTGGGCAAGGCCGGCGTTGACAAGCGGATCGACGTTTTGGCCATGGCCATACAGAAGGGCGCGACGGTATTCGACCTGGAAGAGGCCGAACTTGCCTACGCTCCGCAGTACGGCAGCGCGAAAGACCCCATCAATATGGCCGGTTTTGTGGCGGGAAATATTCTGCGCGGCGACGTGGCGGCGGCCTCCTGGGCCGAATGGAAGACCTTGGCGGCGGCGGAGCAAACGCCCGTTACACTGGATGTGCGTCCGCCCACTGCGGTGGCCTCGGGGGCGATTGACGGGTCGATTCGCATCCCCTTGGGCGAACTGCGTTCGCGTTTAAATGAATTACCCAGGGACAAAGAGATATGGGTGCATTGCGCAGTGGGGCAAACGGCTTATTATGCCACGCGCATCCTCAAGCAAAACGGATTCAATGCACGCAACATCTCGGGCGGATTCATATCGTATAAGATGGAAGGGAAGCAATAAATTCAGGCCTAGCGAAGTGCTAATGATAATGGAGCATTCGTTTAGACCGGCCGCTTATGAGCGGTGCAATTTCCAAGATTTTACTACGCTAAATCATCTCGAATTCAACTAGAGAGTCTGCTTTTATTTTCACCTACCCTATCCGAAAAATAGTTCTGACCCCTTTTCCCCTCTGGCGATCCTACTACAGTTTCTACAACAGATCGCCCCATCTTGTCAAAACTAGCTGCGTCTCGGTTTCAACTCCCTACTTCAGGCTCCTTTTTCCTCCCTCGCCGCACTTCTCATCGAGGAAATCGGTCATTTTGCGCACATCGGCCAAGCTGAAAAGTTTCGCGTTAATAACGATCGGCTTGGTGTCTGAGTCGCGAGATCTAACAACTAGTCTG